>USTX01000055.1 GCA_900557655.1 uncultured Eubacteriales bacterium | reverse complement strand
ATAAGCCCTGCCGTCTTTGTCTTTATATGTATAATCAGGATTATTAAATGTTGGACTTGACGTTAGATAAGACGCAATATCAGTATAATCAAACCAAATATAATTTACGTGCGATGGTATTGCATAGAAATTAATACATCCTTCAGCCGCAAATTTGTCAATTATTGATTGACTTATAGTGATTGTTGCACCATCTTCTGTGAAATTAATAATATATCTTTGTGACGTCGATGAAGGATTTACGATTGTCCATTGTTTTAATTTATAACCTTTAAGTTCAAAATCGTTAACCGTAATTGTATAATAACTGCTTGAATCTAATGACACTTGCGTAAGGGAACTAAATTTAACAACAGAATTAACAGCCGCCGTGTAACTTGTTAGTTGACTTAAACCTTGTATTGTTAAAGTTGTTTGTTCATAATCACTAATATTGGTGCTGCTTGGACTTGCGTTTTTCTTTAGGGTAAAGAATTTAAGCGTTATCGCCTCTTCCCAGCGCGCGTAATATATTGATTGAAGGCTTTCTTGAGGGGTTGATGTCTCAAGTTTTGTGATTCCGTCTGTTGCATACCAACCCATAAACTTATATCCGTCACGAGTTGGGCTTGGCAAAGACACATATTCTCCCCAAGTATCTTTTTCTTTAATATATTTACCTTCTTTTATAACCCAACCGTTTGTTTCGGGCATTGTTGCGTCACTCCAAGCCGGATCAAGAGTTACAAGATTTTGTAAACTCATAAAGTAAGGATACACGATTAGACTTGATGAAACAGTTTGTTCCGCCTCAAACTTTCTTGAAAGACTTGTTGGTTTAAAGTCGATTATTTTATCTATTGGTTTATATGTTGTTGTAAATTCGACTTGCATATTTACTTTTGGAGAACCTGTGAAAGTTGTACCATCCGCTGGGTCGAAAACATCCATCATTATTTGTAATAAATAATATCCCTGCGAGCAGTTATAAGAGCCACTAGCTGTTGTGCTAGAGGTAAAGCCAAAACCATAACTATCATCAACTACTGATATTTGATTTTTATTAGCATCACTCTTCCAAATCGTAATCCGAACATCTGTATAATCTTTAAGCGAATCATCACCCGTAAAGTTACAAGTAAAATTAATCTCATGAGAATGTAAACAACGGAACCAAATATAATAAGTATTTTCACCCTCATTATCTGTTATATCAAAGCCAAAGTTTGTATTTTTTTCTTCCCATGTTGCCCCGGCTACATTGTTTTTAATCATTACATTATCAAAGTTTTCAAAATATGTGCCAGTTTTTTCTATTGTAAAGGCTTTTTTATCATTGCCTTCATACCAGCCTTTAAACTCGCGGTTGCTTCTGTTTGGAGTTGGCATAAAGCCACTAAGCCCGCCCGCAGCTGTGCCTGCTGGGATAATGCGATAAAAGCCTTTTCTTTCAATCCCACTGCCATCAGTAATGTTACCATAATACAAGTCGCGCGTTGCGTCATATCTGTCAGTATGGCCATAGCCGTCATTGTTAGTCGTCCACCCCAAGGCCTCGTTTATGGTTGGGTCTGTGCCTGTATCTTCAAAGTTGCCCGTTATTTCATCAAACGTTATTATTGCTGCATCCATCGTCCACGAAATTGTTACATTTAGTGTTCCACTGTAAGTGCCTGCAATACCTGCTTGTGACGCATCGCTACCCGTTGCAGCCGTACTGCTTGTGTGGGCTTTATCACCCATAAAGAAGGTCGTTTTGTTGCCAATAGCCACAATTTGCGCGCTTGTTGGTGAATAACTTAAAGATTTATACGTAAAGCCCGTACGTTTAAGATTGGTTGTATTAATCGCACCTGACATATCAACAAACTGATTGTATCTAACTGTAAACGTAAAGTATCTTGCTTGGCCATTATCAACAATCGCAAAACCGCTATCACTTTGACCGCCATGCAATATCGCGCCGCTTATTGTTGCGACAGACTGCGTGTATTGGTCATTTTGAAGCATAACCATTATCTCATACGTCTTCCTTGTTAGGTTGGCGGTGAAGGTGGTGCCGGCGGCGGAAATGTCAAGGGTTTGGCTTGACGCGTTATGTGTAAAGTATTTAATGAATATCGTTTCAGTTGCAGCGCCCGTAAGCGTATATGCCCCGCCCGACCCGCTGGCCGTGTTGGTTTGCGCCAAAATGCTGTTTAATATATCAACAAGGTTGGTTGCAAGCGCGATGTTAAATGTTAATACGCCGCCCTCGCCAACCGTGGCCGTTTCGCCACCAATAGTGAACGCGCTGCGCTCGGTTAGATACAAATCATACGCGTCAGTAGTCAGGTTTTGGAAGTTAAGTTTAAGGCTGATTCTAATCTTGGTTATCTCTACGTTTGGCGTAAAGACAATTTCGCTTCTGTTCGTTGTGTTAAGGCCGTTAAACCATGCGCTATCTGATGTAAAGTTAAGCGCCTCGTCAGTCGCAATTGTGCCTTTGTTAGTGCCATCAACGCTAACCCCCCAGCCCGTAAAGTTAAAGATATAGTTGCCATTAGCAAACGTAAGTGTTACATAATCGCTTACCTTGCCCAGTGCTCCAAACGATACATCAGCAACGAATCCAGTGCCCGCAATATAACTTGCAAGCTTACCGTCAGCACTCATTGTGTAATGATCGCTGGTAAGTTGAATTGTTTGGCCACCCACGGTGATCGACCCCGGCGTTTTAAACACAAGCCTGTACGTGTTCACTTCCCAAACGGCCACGATGTTTACCGATAAGCCGCTTGTTACAATCACGCCGCTGGCGTCATAAACACTGTCTGGCTTAACAAAGTACGCGCCGTCAACATTAGTTTCGGTTTGAACACCCGCCGCCGTCCACGACCACTTGGTTTGGTGATAGTATTGGCTTGAAAGCGTAATGCGGCTTGAAATAAGTTCGCCAGTGTATGGGATGTTTTTAATAGCAACGCTGTCTTTGATGCCTTTTTTAAACTCTACGTTGGTGTTGGTTTTAACAATCTTGCCAATAACGCTAAGCCCGTCTGGGATATTGCCAAGGGCAAAAATCTCGGCATCGTATTTAATTACCGCAAACTTGATTGTTATCGTTGCGTCGCCAGATATGGTGAAATTAACCTTGCCCGCCGTGTCTTTTTTGTTAAGGTCTGCGGTGGTTACCGCTGCGTTTGCGTCGCCAACTGCTGACACAACATAATATCCGTTATTAAGCGTAAGCTCAATTACGTGCGCCACGCCATATTTGATATTAATCCCCTGATTGCTATTGCTTATCTGCGTGCCAGTATCGGTGCCGCCCGCCGCTTTAACAACAATTGTTTTAAACCCAGTAAGGCTTAAATTGCCGCCTTCATCAACAACTTTAATCGTTGCTTTATATGAAAGCGTTTCCCACTTAACAGACACGATTGTGTTACCAGCTGGCATACCAGCGCCAACTGAAACCGCGTTGCCCGTGCCTCCGTCACCAAATACGAATGGGTTGTTTGAATCGGCAAGTTTGTGCCCTGCAAGACCTAACGTTACCTTATCAAGCACGCCCAAATTGTTTGTTGCTCTTAACGCCGTGCCGTATTCAACCGTGCGCTCATAATAGCTGCCGTTAAGCGTAAAGCCCGGCGCACTCGTCACGCCCCTGCTGTTAAGTTTAAGCGTATATGTTTTTACAGTGAATCTTGGTGTTAACACCGCGTCTGCTGTGCCACAAGTAAAGGTTGTGTTAGCGTCTGTTGGACTTGAAACGTTACCATCGCCCGTAAGCGTCCACCCTTCAAAGTTATATCCGTTACTTACTGTCAACTCAACACTTACGCTTGCACCAAATTTAATGTCTGTTATAACTAAATCAGCACTGGTTGACGTTTTTCCTGCAACTTTAAGTTTGCTTACACCCGCAACAAACTTAACTGTAAGCGCGTGCGTATAACGCTTATAAACCATATAAATTTCAGTTGTGCCATCGCCCTTTACAAGCACATTATCACTCGTGCCGAGCGCTGCCCCATCTCTTTGGGTTCTAATAGCGTTTAGATAATATTTGCCCGTGCCGCCTGATAACTTTTTCTCTGTGTCAAACGCGCCTGCTTCAAGCCCCGCGCGCACCAAAGACTCACTCATCAAGCCCTTAATGCTTTCAATCGTAAGTTTTGTGCCCGCATAGTTTTTATAGCCATTATCCACATTGCTGGTCGTGTTACTGTTCTCAGCATTTTCAACCATATGGATGATTTTAACATTAACCATATTAGCGCTAATCGTCCATTGCGCCACGGCCGTAACGTCGTGGTCATACGTCCAAACAAACGCCTCTAACTGTTCATGAGAAAGACTTTCGCCTTCGTCTTTACTTCCGTTGCCATTAAAGTCTACCCACCAGACATACGTTACGCCATATCCTGACACCACAAGCGTAGGTACACTTATAGAAATAAGCGCATCATCAAACGTAAACTGACACGCAGTTGACGTTGTCCCCTCAGTGCCAAAGTACGCGTTAATGGTTGTTCCTTCAACCACTGCGCTGCCCGCGTTAAGCGTAAGCGTGTATTGGTTCGCCATCGCCGTCCACTGCGCATAGATTGTGGCCTTATTTTCAGCATGATTAATCGAAACAATATTGCTTTCATTTAAAATTGTGCTTTCAGTTACCGCCGTTCCGCCCGATGACTTGTTAGCAAGCCCAGCAAATGTGATGGTGTAACCCTTTTGGGTTGGCGCTTGCGCTACCGAAATACTGCTAAGTTCAGTTAAAGCCGAATCATAAATGCCCTTAATTTCAGTTTTGTTAAGTGCACCAGAGCCAGCATCAAGCCCAAAAGTATCTCGGTTCATATCGATTGAAACCGTGTACTCTTTAGCAACAAAATACGCTTTAATCGTTACCTCTGCGCCGCCAGTTGAGGCCAAGCCCTTAAACCAAACGTTACCACTATCGTTAAAACATCTTGTTGTTTCGTCCGCAATTTTGCTGTTTATAGCGTCACTAGACGCGCCCCAAAGCGCCGTTGATGTGTTAGCACCCGAAACCGTCCACCACTTAAACGCATAACCTGTTTTGGTTGCGCTGCTAAGGCTAAACGCCTCGTCAAACTTAACTTCAAACACGTCGCCATCGCCAAACGTGCCCAAAGCCGCGCCACCCGC
>USTX01000054.1 GCA_900557655.1 uncultured Eubacteriales bacterium | reverse complement strand
TGCCAAGGCCGCCCGTTGGAGGCATACCATATTCAAGAGCGCAAACAAAGTCGTCATCAGGAAGATTGGCCTCTTCGTCGCCGTTAGCGCGCGCTTTGGCTTGGGCTATGAAACGCTCTTTTTGGTCAATAGGGTCATTAAGCTCGCTGTATGCATTGGCAAGTTCGCGGCCAGTTACAAACAACTCAAATCTTTCAGTAAGCCTTGGGTCAGCACCATACTTTTTGGTAAGCGGACTGTTTTCAACAGGGTAGTAGCAAATGAAGGTTGGCTGAATAAGTTTTTCTTCAACAAATCTGTCAAACAAATCAACCAAAAGTTTGCCCCACGATAGTTTTGCATCAAATTCGATACCCTTATCTTTACACTGCTTTTGTGCATCTTCAAGGCTGCCTGAAAAGTCAACGCCAGTATACTTTTTAACCGCGTCAATCATTGAAAGGCGCGCAAATGGCTTTGAAAAGTCAACCTCAACGCCCTCAAACGTGGTTTTAGCCTCGCCGTTAACACGCGTTGCAAGAAATCTAAACAAGCCCTCGGTTAAGTTCATCATCTCAACAAAGTCAACATACGCCTGATAAAGTTCAACCGTTGTAAACTCTGGGTTGTGCTTAATGTCCATCCCTTCGTTTCTAAAAAGGCGGCCAATCTCATAAACCTTTTCAAACCCTCCAACGATAAGGCGCTTTAGATAAAGTTCTGGCGCGATGCGCAAAAACATATCAATATCAAGCGCGTTGTGATGCGTAACAAACGGACGCGCATTAGCCCCGCCCGCGATGGTGTTAAGAATAGGCGTTTCAACCTCGATAAACCCGCGGTTATCCAAAAACTCGCGAATGCCTGAGATAATGCGGCTGCGCTTAATAAACGTTTCTTTAACCTCTGGGTTAGCAATAAGGTCAACATAGCGCTGACGGTATCTAAGGTCAGCGTCTTTAAGCCCGTGATACTTTTCAGGAAGTGGCAAAAGAGACTTGCTAAGCAACACAATTTTGCTTACCTTGATGCTTGTTTCACCCTTGTGGGTAACAAACACTGTGCCCTCTACGCCAAAAATGTCGCCAATATCGGCCTTTTTAAACGCCTCATAACTTTCAGCCCCAACGCCATCAAGGCTTAAATACATTTGAATGGTGCCCTCACCGTCAAGAATGTGCGCAAAACTTGCCTTGCCCATAACTCTGCGCGAAATCATACGCCCCGCAATGCTTACCGGTTTGTCTAAAAATGCCTCAGTGTTAGATAAAATCTCACGGCTGGTGTTGCGTTTATCAAACTTAACCAAAGCAAATGGGTCTTTGCCCGCAGCCTGCAAGTTTTTTAATTTTTCAACCCTTATCGCGCGAATCTCGCTTGGGTCAACCTCTGGGGTAACAATTCCGTTTTCTTCCATAGTTTTCTCCTAAATAATATAGAAGTAGTATAATCTTTTAATAAAGCATTGTCAAGCCCTGACGCAAAACAAAAAGCCAACCCTAAAATAAGGCTGACTTTTTAATATTATTAAATTTTAATCAACATTAATTATTCATTTTTAGCATAAGTTGACGCAACGGTGTCAACCTTAGGTGCTTCACCATTTTTAGGACTATGCATCTTCGCTACGTCTTTTAAAACAAGCTGCTTTACTGCTTGCATAAGGCCGACCTCGGTAAAAGATAGGGCTTCGTCTTGCGTAACTATTATATGGTCGGTCACGTCAATGTCATTAAGCAGGCAGGATAGATAAATCGAGCGCGTAAATGTAATATCTTCGTTGCTTGGTACGCAATTGTTGGTTGTGTGGCTGTGTGTTATGATAATTTTTGAACATTTGTTGGCTATGGCAAAGGCCGTAATGTCTCGTATTTCAACCTGAACGCCAAAGCGCGACCCAAGCCCAAGGTGTTTAAAGGCGCGCATTTTGTCATTCGCGTCTAGGCACAAAACGGCGAACCTCTCAATCGTAAAGTCTTCATAAATTGTTTGGCAAAACGGCTTACTGATTTTAGAGTTGTTAAACTTAGCACCCGAGAATCTTGCGCGATTATACACGGGGATAAGTTCTTTTATAAACTGAAAATAACTTGCAGTTGCCTCGCCAACGCCGTCAACGTGCAAAAGGGCATCATAGCCCGCGTCAAACACGCCTTTTAAAGAGCCAAACTGAGATATAAGTTTGTGCGCAAGCGGGTTGACGTCTATTCTTGGGATAGTGTTAAACAAAGTAAGTTCAATAATCTCATGCGGTTCAAGGCTAGACAACCCGTTTTTTAGGAACTTGTTTTTAAGTCTTTGTCTGTGATTTTTGTGTATATATTCCATAATGTTACCTAGTGTAATTGATTTTATTATATCCCAATACAACCAAAAGCACAAATTAAATTGTCAATTTATTTTAAATTTTAATAAAATTTGTGTTGTAATGCTAGACAAATTGTACTTAATTAGTGTAAAATAAATTAAATTAAAAATAAGGAGAAAATTTATGTCAGTAGGTGCATGGATTGGTGTTGGTGTCGCAGTGTTAGTTGTTATCGCTGTGATTGCCATCGTTGCGTGGTATATCAATTGCTATAACACGTTTATAAGACTTAAAAACAACTATGAAGAAGCGTTCTCAACAATGGACGTTCAAATGCAAAAGCGTTATGACCTTATCCCTAACCTTGTTGAAACGGTTAAGGGCTACGCTAAACACGAAAAAGAAACTTTAAGCGCAGTTATTGAGGCGCGCAACCTTGCGAAATCAGCGGTTGGCGTTGAGGATAAAGCAAAAGCAGAGGCCGCATTTAGCGGATCTATTAGAAACCTTTTTGCTATTGCTGAAAACTACCCAGAACTTAAAGCAAACACTAACTTTATTGACCTTCAAAATCAACTTAAAATTGTTGAAACAGAGATTGCAAGCTCACGTAAATACTATAACGCGTGTGTTAAAGCATTTAATGTTAAGGTTGAAATGTTCCCAAGCAACTTAGTTGCACGCGCTAAAAACTTTGTTAAAGCGCCTTTGTTTGAAATTGATGACAAAGAAGCAAGAAAAGCGGTAAAGGTACAATTTTAATGAAAAATAAAAACGCTTTCAAATTTTTAACATTTTTGTTGGCGATTTTTGGGTTGGTCTTATTGGCCAGCCCATTTTTGCTAAAAGACCCAACGAAAAACGCTGCATTCGCTGATTCGGGTGATGCGGTAACTATCGCTAACGTAGATTTTAACATAATCGTTGGCGAGGATGGTGTCCTTCACGTTAAAGAAAAGTTTGACGTCACCTTTAACCGAAGTTCGCTAAGCGAGGTTGTTGTTTACATCCCTTATGAGGGCTATATTTATAGGCAAGAGGGTGAAGCGGTTAAAAAGTATCAATACCTTGCAAAGATTAGCAATTACAGTCTTACAAAGGGGCAAAGCGGCACCGAAGAGTTAAGGTTTTATCACGACGAAGTGGGCGCCGAGGGGTTTGTTACCTTTGGTATTAAAAACACGTCGGGATATTATTCGTCTGGCGATACGCGCACGTATACAATTAATTATGACTATAATATGTACAACGCGGGGCCCAAAGGTTACAGCGAGGTTTATTTTAACCTTATAAGTGACCTAACGGGGATGTCTACAAGTAACGTGACGTTTTCAATCACCTTGCCAAAAGACGTGGATATGTCTACTTTTAACCCAGTGTTTTATGTTGGTAAAGCGGGGTCAACAGAGACGTTTGAAGACTTTACCATAACTGGGCGCACCATCACGTCTAATACGGGCGTTGACTTGGGCGCAAACGAAGGGATAACCTATTGGCATATCCTGCCTGAAAACTACTTAAATGTTAAAAAGCCAAGTGTGGCGCTGCCTGTAATCGCGCTTGTTAGTGCGCTTGTTGGGGTGGCGGTTATGATTGCGCTTAAAATTCGTAACGGCCAGCGCGGCGAGGTTTTAAGCCCTGTTGAGTTTAATATCACGGGCGAGATTGAGCCGGGCGTTGCTGAATTTTATTATAAAAACAACGTTTCAACCAAGACGGTTGGGGCAACGATTATGCACCTAGCCAACCTTGGCTATCTTAGCGTCATTCTAAGCGATGATAACAAGCATCAGCCTGTTGCGTTTAGAAAGCTTAAAGATGCGGGTAGTGAACTTACCAGCGCTGAGCGCGAGATTTTTGACGGTATGTTTAGCGTGTCTAACACAAAGATTATGACGGCCGAAGAAGAGTTTGTTGAGGTCGCTAAAACGCTTGACAAGTCTGTGCTTGATGATGCGCTTAAAAAACTGCCTGAAAACGAGGGCGGTCTGCTTGAAAGCACGCTTGCAGATGCTGGCGTCGTATCAAAAACGCTTAAAACGTACAGCGCAAAGGGCTGCGTATTAGGTGAGATTATCGGCCGTTTCTACGGTGCGATTGGCGGCAAGCCAACCAACCTGCCAAAGTCTGAGATTGTTGTTAAACTTGACGATCTTAATGACGAAAAATTCTATAAGTCGGCCAACACGGCCTTAAGCCACATTCGTAATCTTAACGAACATAAGATTTATGAGGAAAAGTCTAAAAAAAGCATTGCTACGTGCAACTTGATTGCGGCGGTGGGGCTGATTTTGGTGTTTGTGTTTACCCTTTTTGCAGCAAAACAATGGGTGGGCTTCACGCCGTCACACTTTTTGTTTAACGCGTGGTTTGTGGGCTTTGCGGCTATTATCCTGCTTGTGCTTACAAAAACGCCGGTAATAATTAATATTTTTGCGTATGCATTTTTAGCGGTGTTTACAATAATGCCAACAATAGGTGTATATTCAAACGGCTTAAAAGTGGTTGATCCCGCCGGCTTGTTTGCAATAGCGATTTTCGTTTGGCTTGTTGCGATATGTATTCGCGTTAAGCCTAAATACACTGAGGCTGCTGCTAAGTTGCGCGGCCGCGTGTTGGGGCTTAGAAACTATATCAATATGGCCGAAAAAGCACAGCTTGAGATGCTTGTTAACGAAACTCCTGAGATATTCTATAATGTCCTTCCGTTTGCATACGTGCTTGGCGTAAGCGACGTCTGGATGGACAAATTTAAGGATATTAAGATTCCTAATCCAAACTTTGTTGAGGGCGTAAACGATATTTCAACGTTTGACGCGTTTATGTTTGGCAATATGGTTGGCAACATTAATGGTGCGGTTGCGCGCAACCTTAACCTTCAAGCGATGCGCGCGGGGGCGGCGTCATTTAAGTCTGTATCGCGCTCATTCGGTGGCGGCAGCGGTGGCGGATTCTCTGGCGGTGGTTTTTCTGGTGGAGGTGGGGGTGGAAGCTCCTTCGGCGCCAGGTAAAAAGTTAATATTTGGCGATAAAAGGCAAAATTAGCAAGGTGGAAACCGAACGCGAGTACGAAAAAGTACACTTATTCGGTATTCCACCTTTTATTTTGCCTTTTCTCATCCAAATCTTAACTTTTTACACGTAACTAAGTTAGAGGTTTGTAATCTTAGATTAGGCGATTAAGTGCAGAAAATGCGA
>USTX01000053.1 GCA_900557655.1 uncultured Eubacteriales bacterium | reverse complement strand
ACGATTATTACGGTTTAAAATACGACGGTATAAATCATTTAAGTCAGTTGTGGCGAAACGTCCACCATCAAGCTGAACCATAGGACGTAAATCAGGTGGAATAACAGGAATTACGTCAAGAATCATCCATTCAGGACGGCTTCCGCTTTGACGGAAAGCCTCCAAAATAGACAAACGTTTTGCGGCTTTTAACTTCTTTTGCCCTTTAGACGTGTTTAAAATCTCACGCGTTTCTTTGGTTTCTTTTTCAATAGCAATTTGCTTTAAAAGCTCTTTGATAACCTCGGCACCCATACCCGCTTTAAAACTTTTTGGCCCAAACTGCTCAACGGCCTCGCGGTATTCGCGGTCATTGATAACTTGTTTAAACTCAAAGTTAGTTGTACCTGGGTCGGTTACGATAAACGAGGTGAAATACAAAACTTGTTCAAGTTGCTTAACAGGAAGTTCCAAAAGCAACCCAATTCTTGAAGGCACGCCTTTAAAATACCACATATGTGATACTGGGCACACAAGTTCAATGTGACCCATACGCTCACGGCGCACCTTAGAGCTTGTAACCTCAACGCCACACTTATCACAAACAACGCCTTTATACCTTACGCGTTTGTATTTTCCGCAATAACACTCCCAATCCTTAGTTGGCCCAAAGATACGCTCACAAAACAAGCCATCGCGCTCTGGGCGTTGGGTTCGATAGTTGATGGTTTCAGGCTTAGTTACCTCACCATGTGACCATTCGCGGATTTTTTCAGGGCTTGCAAGCCCAATCTGCATGGAATCGAAGTTGTTTAATTCAAACATATTCTCTCCTTTTTAGCTTTACGCTATCTTTTTGTAAAATCAAATTGTAATTAAAGGTAAATTAAATATCATCATCAAGGTCGAAAAGCGAGTCAAGGTCTTGCCCTGCTACTTGCGTTGCGCCCATAAGGTCGCCCTCGATGTCATTAGTGCCAAGGTATGGGTCAGTTTCTTCAAGCTCAACCTCAACCTCTTGTTGCACTTTCTTTTTCTCCGCGCGCGAATCATAGTTAGTGTTAATGTCTTCTGGAAGTTCTTTTAACACAATCTCTTGATGATCCTCAGTTAACACTTTAACGTCAAGCGCCAAACCTTGAAGTTCTTTATTTAGAACCTTAAATGACTCAGGGATACCAGGTTCAGCGATATTTTCACCCTTAACAATTGATTCATAAGTTTTAACACGTCCAACAATATCGTCAGATTTAACAGTAAGCATTTCTTGCAAGATATTAGCAGCACCATATGCTTCAAGCGCCCAAACTTCCATTTCACCAAAACGCTGGCCACCAAATTGTGCTTTACCGCCCAAAGGCTGTTGCGTAACAAGGCTATATGGCCCGATAGAACGCGCATGCATCTTATCGTCAACAAGATGATGCAGTTTAAGCATATACATATAACCAACGGTTGCACGGTTTTCAAATGGTTCACCCGTGCGGCCGTCAAATAATTGAAGTTTGCCATCTGCTGGGAAGCCGTTTTCAACCAAAAGCTGTTGAATTTGGTCTTCTTTGGCTCCGTCAAATACTGGGGTTGCAATCTTCCAACCCATTGCCTTGCATGCAAGCGCCATATGTACTTCAAGCAACTGCCCGATGTTCATACGACTTGGCACGCCAAGCGGGTTAAGAAGAATTTGAATTGGTGTTCCGTCAGGAAGGAATGGCATATCTGCCTTAGGCAAAATTCTTGAAACAACGCCCTTGTTACCGTGACGACCAGACATCTTATCACCAACGCTCATCTTACGTTTTTGCGCGATATAAACGCGAACAAGTTTTGATACGCCCGTTGGAAGTTCATCTTTGTTTTCACGAGTAAAGACTTTAACGTCAACAACAACGCCGCCCTCACCGTGTTGAACTCTTAGGCTGGTGTCTCTAACTTCACGCGCCTTTTCACCAAAGATAGCGCGAAGCAATCTTTCTTCTGGGGTAAGTTCGGTTTCACCTTTTGGCGTAACCTTACCAACCAATATGTCGCCCGGAACGACCTCCGCGCCCACCATAACGATACCATTTTCGTCAAGGTTAGCAAGCGCATCTTCACCAACGTTAGGAATATCGCGAGTGATTTCTTCTGGCCCAAGTTTAGTGTCGCGCGCGTCTTGCTCATACTCTTCGATATGAATTGAGGTAAGCACGTCGTCTTGAACCAACTCTTCGCTTATCAAAATAGCGTCTTCAAAGTTGTATCCTTCCCATGGCATGAAAGCAACAAGAATGTTTTTACCGATTGAAAGTTCGCCGTTATTGGTTGAAGGGCCATCAGCAAGCACGTCGCCCGCCTTAACCTTTTCACCCGTTTTAACAATTGGTTTTTGAATCATACAAGTTCCGTTGTTTGAACGAACGAACTTGGTTAATGTGTATTTATCCTCAGTGCCATCTTCGCAAGCAACGATAATCACATCAGCGCTTGAATATTTAACAATACCCGCGCGTTTAGCAACTACCATAACGCCACTGTCAACCGCGATACGGTGCTCAGTACCCGTTGCGATAATTGGCGCCTCGGTTTTCAAAAGTGGAACGGCCTGACGTTGCATGTTTGAGGCCATCATCGCACGCGTTGCGTCATCGTTTTCGATAAATGGCACAAGCGTTGTTGCAATCGAGATAAGTTCTTTTGGGCTTACATCGATAAAGTCAATTTGGTTTCGTGGCAACTCAACGATTTCACCTTTCTTTCGGCAGATGATACGCTCGTTAGCAAGCGTCCCGTCCTCAGCAATTGGCTCATTGGCCTGCGCAATAACATAGCCCTCTTCGACGTCTGCGCTCATATAAACAACTTCTTTGGTTACCTTACCCGTAGCCTTGTCAATCTTACGGTAAGGCGCCTCCAAAAATCCATACTTGTTTAGCTTTGCATGCGTTGCAAGCGAGTTAATAAGACCGATGTTTTGACCTTCTGGTGTTTCGTTAGGACACAAGCGGCCATAGTGCGTATAGTGCACGTCTCGAACTTCAAGCCCCGCCCTTTCACGCGTAAGCGCGCCAGGCCCAAGCGATGAAACACGACGTTTGTGCGTTAAGCTTGCGATTGGGTTGGTTTGCTCCATAAACTGAGACATTTGGCTTGAACCAAAGAACTCACGGATAGTTGAAGTAATACTTCTTACGTTGATAAGCGAACTTGGGCTAAGCTCATTAACGTCTTGAACCTGCATCCTTTCACTTATAACTCTTTCAAGTTTTGCCATCGCCGTAAAGAACTGATTAGTTAAAAGTTCACCAACGGCCTTAATACGACGGTTGCCAAGATGGTCAATATCATCAAGCTCGCCAAGACCTTCGCCGATTGATAGGTGATAGTTATACGTTGCGATAACATCGTCAAATAAAAGGTGGCGCCCAATAAGTTCATCGCGGTATTCACGGATGACCTCTTTACGCTGCTCATTGTTTTTACAGCCTTTGGTAAGTTCAAGGTAGGTTGGAAGGTGAATAAACCTGTCAATCTCAAACTCTTCTGGTTTAAAGCCGGTGTATGCTTTAAACTCAACCATATTGTTACCAATAATGGTGAAAGGCCCATTTTTACCAACCACTGTTACGCGGTTTACGCCAGCGTTTTGAATGGCCAAAGCCTGCTCTTTGTTAAGAACCTCGCCCGCACTTGCCAAAACCTTTTTGCCAACAACAACGTCCTCGGCCAATGTTTTGCCATTCAAGCGGTTTTCAAGGCAAAGCTTTTGGTTGTATTTAAACCTACCAACAAAACTAACGTCATACCTACGCGTTGAATAAAACATTTTTTCAAGGTTACGCTTAATCGCTTTAAGGTTTAAAACTTCGCCTGGGCGCAAGCGCTTGCTGATTTCAACAAGGGCTTCTTCTTCGGTTTTGGTTGGGTCTTTTTCAAGCGTTTTTAAGATGCTTGGGTGGTTGCCTAAAACAGCGATAATATCTTCGTCGCTTGAAAGGCCAAGGCCACGCAAAAGAATAGTACCAACAAGTTTACGGCTTCGGTCAATCTTAACCCAGATAACGCCCGAATTGTCTTCTTCAAGTTCAATCCACGCGCCACGGCCAGGGTTAATCGCCGTCTCGGTTGCAAAGTTGCCCGCTTTGTTAACGCCTTGCTTGCAATAGATACCAGGGCTTTTAACCAACTGGCTTACAACCGCACGCTCAGCACCATTTATAATGAAAGAGCCATTATCTGTCATAAGTGGGATATCGCCAAAGAACACCTCTTGGTCAACCACTTCGCCCGTCTCTTTATAAACTAGGCGGATTTTAACTTTAAGTGGAAGGCTGTACGTAGCGTCACGCGTTTTGCATTCAGCCTCGGTGTATTTTGGAGTTCCAGCAAAAGTATGATCCAAAAAGTAAAGCTCAACTCTGCAATCACGATCAGGGTCTTTAACATCTCGGTTAAGGTTTTCCGTATCGATAATTGGCGAAAAGTCTCTTAATACGTTTCGAATACCATTGGTTATAAAGTCATTATAACTTGCCTTTTGAACTTCCATTTGATAAGGAATATCGATAATTTCATCAATCTTACCAAATTTGTATCTTTCGGTTCGGCCGTATTTAACCTTAGATACTTTTAGATTTTTTGCACTCATTTAAAATTGCTCCTTTGGTTTTTGTGGTAGAAAAAGCGCACTTAAAGTTTGACTAAGAAAATTTGTGTGTTTATTCTTTTGTCGCACCCTAAATGCGCTTTCATCTCCTTAAATTTTTAAAAACTTGCAAAAATTGCTTGCTTTTATGATAACTTTTGTTGTATAAACATTGTAAGACCTGCCACACTGCACGTACATATGCCCCAAAAAGGCACAAAAACAGGCACAAAAAAGGCGGTTTTTAAGCGGTTTATTGCAAAACAAGACAATAAGTCATCATAAACTCACAATATGTTACCATAAAAAGCGAACAAAAGTCAATAGTTTTTTGTATTTTGTTCAATATTTTTTTGCCCGCGCGGGGCTTATTTTTTTTTGCCAAAAATTCACAGTACCTTACCATTCGGCTTTTACCCCCTACTTTTAACAATATCGACGTATAGCAATACATCCGCCACGCATTCGATAAAATTCGACAAAGTTTTTATTCTTGGCAAAATAAAAATCACACCGCTTGTGGGCAGTGTGAAATTTTAAGTTATTTGCTCCAATCAACTTCTTCAAGATTAAGTTCGGTTGGCTTTTTAGTTTCATTTTTAAAATATTTTCTCATCTCTTCGTCACTAAGCTCGCGTCCTGATGGAAAATTGTCAGTCTTTCTGTAAACGCTTAAATCTAGGTCGTTTTTAACCTCTTTAACTGGCGGCTCAGGAAAAATTACCTTCCCATCAACGCTTTTAAGATTTCTTTTTAAATCTTCGTCAGCCTTAGATTTTTTTGACGCATTTTCATTTATAATTGTTTTAACGCTGTGGCTTTTAAAGTTATTATTGCTTTCTTCAAGCATCTCTTCTTCGGCTCTGTTACGCTTTTTCTCAGTTGCAACCGCAATCGCGCTTTCAGTTATATACCCAAACGCAAGTGGCATAAACGCGCCAAGAAGCGCAAAGCCAACAA
>USTX01000052.1 GCA_900557655.1 uncultured Eubacteriales bacterium | reverse complement strand
CCCCCACCGGGATGATGGCCATGCCAGTATTTACGCTGTCATAGGCGGAAAGTACTGTCTCATAATGAATATACTGTACCACCTCCTGGATAATTCCGGCTCCTATACCGCACACCAGATAGTAGAACAGAAATCGTTTTGGCCCCCATACCTGCTCTAAAATACGTCCGAACATCCATACAGCAAACATGTTGAAAAATATGTGCGCGAATCCGGAAATTGGCATGCATGAACATATACGTAATAAGCTGCGCCGGATTAAAATCGGACGCAAGGAAAAAATGCAATCCCAGATATTGGGCGAGGTCGATGCCGTAGCTTTGGGCGACAATGGTGCCCAAAAACATCAGCACATTAATGATTAAAAGGTTTTTGGTTACTGTTGGTATAGTATTCATAATCTGTTGTTTCAATTCATTTTACAGTTCAAAAACAGTTGTCTGTTTTTGCTTTCTCCGGCAAAAATACGAATAAATTCTGTTCTATAACAGAAAAAGCAGATTCTATTCCTTCTTTTTCGTTGTTTTCCAATATTTTTTTAATGTTTTTATTTGATTTTAATAAGGCTAAATTAAATAATTTTTTATTTAATTAATCAAGATGGTCAACTTTTAAATCAAGGTATTTTTCAAGATTAAACTTGTTCCACATATTCTCATCTTCTGGCGGAAAACACCTAAACGTCATACGCTCTTTGGTGGTAGGGTGCGTAAATTTAAGGTCAACCGCAAAAAGGTTAAGGTTGGCTTTTGGCATATCCACCCCGCCATACTTTTGGTCACCATAAATTGGACACTTAATGTAACTGAGCTGCGTGCGAATCTGATGCCCGCGCCCCGTTTTAAGTTTTATTTGCACAAGCGCATAGCCATCGCTTTCGTCAATCACCCAATATTCAAGTTCGGCACGTTTTGCCCCCTCAGTAGTTTGTGGCACCACCGAAACCTTGTTATTTTCGGTGTCTTTTTTAAGATAGTTAACCAAAACTGAGTGCCTGATTTTAGGCACACCGCGCGTTACAGCATAGTAAGTTTTTTCCATCTCGCCCGACTTAATTTGCTCACTAAGTCGCGAAGCGGCCTTGCTTGTTTTAGCAAAAACCATCACACCACCCGTCGGTCTATCCAACCTATGTACCAAGCCAACATACGCCTCGCCCTCTTTGTGTTTTGACTCTTTTATATAGCCTTTAACCATATTAAGAAGGTCAGGGTCTTTTGACTCGTCTTCTTGCGTCGGCACATTTTGTGGTTTTTTAACAACCAACACGTGATTGTCTTCATAAAGAATTTCTAAATTTTCCATACATCTTCCTTTCATAAGTTATTATACCAAACAACGCAGCAATTTTCAAGCCCTAAATCCAATTTATTTAATTTAATTTTTTAACAGTTTTTTACGTCAAAAGACCTCTATTTTGCGTTTTTCGCAGCGTTTTTAGCCTTTTTAAAGGTCATAATTGCACTATTTCCGCAAGGCAAAAATAACCCGTCTTTGCATGGCAAGCAAACTTCATAACTTTCGCACTCTGCGTTCTTATCAATCGCCAGCCTTAGGCAGTTTTCCATAACCTGCCCGCCCAGCCCAGTTGTATAACTATTTATCAAAACAAAAAGCGGGTTATCACTAAGCACCTTGCTTACAAGTTTAACAAACTCAAAAAGATTGTCTTCAAGTTTCCATACTTCGCCGTTTGTTCCGCGGCCATAACTTGGCGGATCCATAATAATTGCGTCATACCTTTTGCCACGTTTAATTTCGCGCTCAACAAATTTTCTGCAATCGTCAACGATGTATCTTACGCTCGCATCTTTAAGCCCCGAAAGTTCTATGTTTTGCTTACATCTTTCAACCATATTTTTAGCCGCATCAACGTGACACACGCTTGCCCCGGCGCTAGCACACGCAACTGTCGCCCCGCCCGTATACCCAAACAAATTCAAAACATTTATTGGGCGATTTGCGTTTTTAATTAGGTCAATCATCGTTGCCCAGTTAACCGCCTGCTCAGGGAAAAGCCCCGTGTGCTTAAACCCCATCGGCTTGATTAAAAATTTAAGATTACGCCAGCCAACTGTCCACTCTTCTTTAAATGGACGCATAATTTTCCAGCCACCGCCGCCCTCGCTTGACCTGTGATACCTTGCGTTAAGCTTAGCAAATTTGCCAAGATTTGTTTCACTTTCCCAGATAACCTGTGGGTCAGGCCTTAACAAATACACGTCGCCCCAGCGTTCAAGCTTTTCGCCGCCGCCCGTACTAAGCACCTCAAAATCATTCCATTCATTATTATATTTCATAAATTCCTCATTATTTATTGCCCAATTTAATATGATAAAATTATCTGTTTGTATCAATTTTACAATTTTTCACCATTAACACTTATTAATCTTACAATCACGAACAAGTATCAATTTTCACCGATAAAACCACAAATTTGCAAAAATACGCCACTTTTTCAGGTTTTTACGCCTCAATTTGCAGTTTTTGATGTGTTTTTGCTATTATCGCATTCAGTTTGAACCAAAAACACGCAAAGTCACTACACTAGTTGTAAAATTATTAATAATTATCTAAAATTGTTTGCATGTCAATCGTGTCAGCCGTAACAACTATGCCCAAAGGCTGCTCATTATAATTGCCTGACTTGGTGATAATAACCGTTGAAAGTTTGCGGTTTTGTTGAAACATATACAAAAGATTGTCAACCGTAATGCTTGAAGGCGCCACCTCATAGTGATTGCTTATACCCTCTAAATCAAGCGCATCTACCACCTTTTTCTTTAAAAAGTTATCAATGCTTTCGTTATTTAAGCACTGCTCTCCAACCGCCTCAATAATCATCTTTCGCGTTATGACGCCTAAAAGTGTGTTACCGCTGTAAACAGGCACATTTGAATAGCCCGACTTAAACATCTCACACATAACAAGTTTAAGCGGGGTATCAGCCGCGACGCAAAATACCTTACGATTGACCACGCTATCCATCGCTCTTGGCGGCGTTGTGATAAGCCTTGTTATCGCCTCGATTTTTAAAACCACATCATCGTGCGGCTCGGCAATGACCTCACCACTAATGCTGCGGTGAACAATCGCGTTTCTAAGGCGGCCATAGTCAATAATATCATCCTCATATTTTTTGATAACAGAATTGACCGACGCAGCCTTTCTTATAACATCCGAAAACGTAAGATTTGGTTTAAGATTATAAATATCCCTTAAACTTTTATCCAAAACATTATAACAATTGATAAATCTTTCAGCGTTTGACCCCATAACTTCTCTCCACCAATTTTTTCTTATTATAACACAACCACAACAAAGACGCAAACTTTTTAATCAAAAACTGTTGCAACCCGCTCCAAACTATGATATAATACTCAAAGCCGTACTAGATGGGGAGGTAGCGGTGCCCTGTTCCCTGAAATCCGCTTAGCAGGGGTCGAACGCCTTTTTAGGGCGCGCGTATGGAAGGCCGAACAAAGCAAGTGATGTTGAGCCCAAGGTCTTATGCAATAAACCTCTTATGAACCGTGTCAGAGCCTGACGGCAGCATCACTAAGTTTGAGTTTTATGTGCCATAGGGAAGCTTTGGTGGAGTTGGCTGCTTGTGTTACCGCTTCGGTGCGTTCGTTCGAAATTGCGCAGCGTACGGCTTTTTTATTTACATCACCGCAATATACTGCCTTCATCTACATTGTCGCAGCATACTGCCTTTATTTATACTACCACATCATACTGTTTTCATTTACATTATCACTGCCCCATCGGCAGTTTTTTTATCTACAATTTTTTAGGCACGCCTTAAATGCGAGCAATTTCAAAGCAACAAAAAAAGAGGCCTTCCGCCCCTTTTAAATAACTTCTAAATCTTCGATTTTGATAGGAACGCAGTCATCCAGCACCCGTCCATTGCTATCCATATCCGTGAAATCCACCAAAACAAAGCCGTCGATAATCATCTCATCAACAACGCACCCCTCGGCACCTTTAAACGCCCCAAGTTTGTTATACCGCTCCTTATCAACTAACAACCGCACAGTATCAAGATACTTAATCTTCGGCTTTAAAAAACAGTCTTTTTCATCAGTGTTTTTAATGCAAGCGCGTGCCAACTCGTCTTTAATTCCATCAGGCAATGCAGCCGTCTCACAAGCCAAATCGCCGCAACTAACGGCCACCACCGCCCTGTCGCCCAATATTTGCGGGTTAAAAAACAGCACTTTTGCCTCGTCAAACGTACTTTCAAGCACTATCCCGCGCAAGTCTTTACTCAGCCCATTTTTATCATACTTATCCGCATTAACAAGCCTAACCAAATCAAACTTTTTCATTGCTTCCCCCTTGCAATTGCTGTCATTAAGTCTTTAAGTGACCCTTATATCCCGCCACACAAATTCTATCCTTAAACACATACCTGCACAAACAACTAAAAACTGATTTGAAAAATGGTTGAAGAATATCTCCAACCATATTTTTTTGACAAACATAAACTTCAAATATTAATAGCTGCCAGCAGTATCAATATACTTGCAAAGGTCGGCTACCGTTTTAATCCCTGGGATTGCATCATCTGGGATTGAAACTTTAAACTCGTCTTCAAGGCTCATAAGGATTTCAACAAGGTCAAGGCTGTCAGCGCCCAAATCAGTTGCGATATTGGTGTCAGCCGAAATCTTGTTTACGTCAACCCCAAGCTGCTTAGCAAGAATCGCTTTAACTTTTTTCTCTGTCATATCAAACTCCTCCATAAAATGCGCCACGTCACCGCGCGCCTGCTTACATATAATTATACCACTTTCTTTGGCACGTTTGCAAGTGTTTTTAAAGCAATCGGCCATATATTATAAACTTAAATAAGCGCTTATTAAACATGCATCCGCCTTATGTAAGTCAGTCAAAACCTATAATTTTACACGTACGTTATCGCCGTTATTTTAAGTGAATACGTTACGTTTGCGCTTGTCCCGCGTTTTAGGGTAATCTCAATAACGTCGCCATTATCAAGACCAAAAAGTTGGTCGTCTAGGTCATAAAGATTGTCAATCATAGTGGTTTTTTCGCCAATTTTGATTGAAACCAAAACGTCGCCACTTTGAATATTAGGCGTAGTCCCAACGCCCACAAGCCCACTGGCTTTAACCGTGTCAACAATGATGGTTTGCGCAAGTTTGCCCGTTGCGTCAATACTGTTGCCCGTTTTTAGAATCGAGTATGTAAATGGCAGCGAGGCCTTTCGCGGTTTAGCGTTGCCATTTTTAACAATGCTGTTAGTAAGCCCTATCGCAACATTGCTTGGGATAGCAAAGCCAACATTGTCAATTTTTTCGTCAATCAGTTTCGCGTTAACAATGCCTATCAGCTGTCCCTTGCTGTTAAAAAGGCCGCCACCACTATTACCACTGTTGATAGGCGTATCCACCTTAATCGCACGCGTACTTATGCCCTCAATCGAGATAATATTCACGGGCGAGCTAATAATTCCGCTGCTGACTGAAATACCAAGCGCAAGCGGGTTGCCAATCGCGATAGCCGGCTCGCCTTCAACCACGGCCGCACTATCC
>USTX01000051.1 GCA_900557655.1 uncultured Eubacteriales bacterium | reverse complement strand
AGCCCCGCACGCGCCGCAAGTTCTTCGCTTGTAATGGTGTCTGGCTTATTAATTCTGGCCGCAAAATAAAGGTTGTCTATCCTTGCATTTATTATCGCGCCCAAACACATAACGCATGGTTCAAGCGTAACATAAATGTCGCACCCCGTTAGCCTAAAATCTTTTATTTTTTTACACGCCTTTTCAATCGCCAAAATCTCAGCATGCGCCGTTGCGTTGCGCGTTTTTTGACGCATATTTCGCGCCTTGCCTATTATTTTTCCATCTTTAACTATCACAGCCCCAACCGGCACTTCATCTTTTTTATAGGCTATTTGCGCCAGTTTAAACGCCTCATCAAAAAACCTTTTTTCCATCATTTCTCCGTATATTTGTTAGATTTTTGCAGTTTTTATAATCAATTTATTATTATTTTTTTAATATCTTTGATTAATTATTGTTTTTTAAAATTTATTTTTGTGCTTTTTAATATATAAAAATGCCCCATTAACCGCCTCATAAAAACCTTCAAAATGCGGCGTAATAGTGTTTAATTTATCGCTTGGAATTGGGTGCGCCAAGTCGTCACTTCCAACCTCTATTGTTATTGACGGGATTCCCAATTTTTCAATGCAATAATCTTTAACCCCGCCTGCCGAAACGCCCGTATCGTCAACCAATTTATAACCCGTAAGTTTACTAAAATATTCGGCCGTTTTTTTATGGTATTTTTTGCACCCGCCATCAAGGTGAAAATTATAATAAATTTCTTCGCCCTTGCTGTGAAAACTTATGGTAAAATCTGGGTTTAAAAACCGCGCTAATTCAGCAAGCAGTTTGCTTTCAGGCTCACTTTCAGGCACCACGCCATTATACCCGTGCGCTGAGGGGGCTTTTGCGTATCGCGGGTCAGTACCAAATTTTGCGTCAAAATTATTGTTAAGGTCAACCCCGCGAATATTCGCTTTAAAGTCACAAAAATCGCAATTTTGAACCATTTTTTCAAGTTTTGTTGTATATTTTGCGTTTTTTACACTGTCAAGCCCGCGGTTTACAAGCTCCATCCCATCTGGGTTAACGCACGGAATAAACATGATGTTAGGCAGGTTAAGCCGCGCCTTTGTGTTGCCATGTTCAAGGCAATCAATCAGCCACATAATAAGGTCGCTTGTTATATGCTCACGCGCGTGAATTGCGCCGCTGACTAAAAGGTTTTGCTCGCTTTTAAAGTTATAAAAAACTCCATAAATGTCGCGCCCCAAGCACGAATGCCCAAGGGTTACAACCTCGCCCTTTCTTATCTTTTGCAGTTTAAGAATTAAACCACAAAAATCCATAAACTCCCCTATTTATGATATGCAATGTTGTTGTTTATCGTAAAAGCGCGATAAATCTGCTCAACAAGCATTGCGCGCATAAGTTCGTGCGGATAGGTCATCTTCCCGAAAGACAAAACAAAATCTGCCCTGTCAAGCACCGCCTTATCAAACCCGTTAGACCCGCCAATAACAAAGGTAATCGTGCTTACCCCGCCGCTTGTTATCTCATCAAACTTTTTAGCAAACGCAACACTGTCAATTTCTTTCCCGCTGCGGTCAAGCGCGATAACAAACCCGCTTAGTTTGGCTAGTTGAATTTCTGCCTGCTTTCGTTTTGCAAGCGGAATTTCGGCGTCATTTTTAGGCGGAATCTCGCTTATTATCACCTCTTCAACCTTTGCCCAGCGCGAGAGCCTTTTATAAAACTCGTCCGTTATTGCCTTGATATTTTTATCTTTCACGTCGCCCGTTGCAATGATTTTTATCCTAACCATTATTTTGAAAACCCTTCAATCAACGCCGCGATCCACTCATAGGCAAAATAAATGGTAGACACCGCAAACAGTATCCATGCCATTACGCTTACTTTCGGCCCGCCCTCTTTGGCGCCCGCAACGCCCGTCTTTTCACAAACAATTTCACCACTGTTGCCCGCGTCACTTATGGCGTCACCATCAGCCGCAGCCACAGCGTCGCTCTGTGCGCCCGCAACATCATCAAACAACTCGCCCGCTTTTAAAATCTTAAAGTCGTCTTTCTTAACATAGTCAGGAAGGCCGTTAATGTTTTTATTTTCGGCAATAATTTTCTCCAACACCTTATAAATCAAATATACAGAAACCGCAACTATGGCCGCCGAAATTATAAAACTAACTATGCTTGACCCAACGCTTGCCTGTTCGCTTAGCGTTTCAGTTACCTCTGTGCTGGCCGTCTCACCTGACGATAAAAGGTTAAACACAAAATTAATCAGCAACACAAAGAAATTATTGCAAAAATGAATAATTATTGTTATCCAAATGTTGCCCGTATAATAAACGATATAGCCAAAAATAACGCCCAAAATAAATTGGTGCACCGTTTGATCTGGATTTCCGTGCATAATCATAAAGAAGAACGCTGACCCAAACACCGCCAAGTTTTTTCCGTACCTAGCAAGTCCATTTAAAACCAACCCACGAAACAACAACTCTTCACAAAGCGCTGGCATAATACCGATTAAAATCGTGTACATAAGCAGTTTACCAAATGAATCAACCTGAATGCCCGATGTAACGCTTGTGTAACCAATACTATTTAAAATCGTAACAAAAAAGTCACTAACGCGCCCAAGCCCCAAAAGGCAAATAATGCTTACAACCACCGCGCAACCAATAAGCGCGCCGTTCATTTTCTTTTTAAAGCCCACAGCCGGGATAAACTGTCTTTTTCTTATCCCGCTTACAAATAAAACCGCAAGCCCAAACACGCCCTCAACAAAAAAGGCATAAACAAAATAGAAAAAGTTGTTATATTTAACGCCGTTTCTTAAAAGCGTAACTGCCACAAGTGTGACCAAAAATTGCATAATTATATAAACCAAAACGCCAATACTTGCGTCGTCGCAATCAAAGCAACTTAGCGGTTTTTGCACTTTTTTTGCCACTTTTTCATTAATTTTAGGGTCAAATTGCAGATTTTGCATATCTTACTCTTCCTTTAAATAAAAATTATTTCCCGCATGATCTTGGTGCGTAAGCCTTATAAAAACATCCTTTTCAACGCTAAACCCCGCGCAGCTTAATGCATTGCTTACAACCTCAAAAGCAAGCTCGGGCGTGTTATTTTTTTCACTAAGATGGCTAAGCGCAAAAAACCTTGTTCCGTTTTGGGCAAGACGCACCACCTCGCTGGCACAATCAAAGTTAGATAAGTGCCCGTTTTTGCCACGAATGCGCGCCTTTAAAACGGGGGGATAAAGTGGATTATTTTTAAGCATATCTGGATCGTGATTAGCCTCAATAAAAACCAATTTAGAACCACACAAGTTTTCATCAACAACACCCGAAACAAACCCAATATCAGTTGCATAACTAAACTTAGCCTTACCACAAACAAAGGTAAATCCCTGACAATTTCGGCTATCGTGACTAACGCAAAACGGCGTAACAATAACGTCCCCAATATTAAACGGAAGGCTGTCAAACTGGCGCTCAACACTGTCAGCAATGTCGCCAATATTCTTTTCAAGATATGGCCAAACATCGCGATGGGCAAACACAAGCGGCCTATACTTTCTTACAAACGATTTAAGCCCGCCGATGTGGTCACTGTGTTCGTGCGTTATAACAATCGCGTTAATACTTTTAGGCTCTACGCCAACCCCTATAAGCCTTTTTTCAAGCTCGCGGATACCAAGCCCCGCGTCTAACAAAATTTTTGTATTATGGCATTCAATAAGCGTACTATTACCCTTGCTGCCGCTTGCCAAATTAACTATTCGCATAAAAACTCCTCATTTGTATTATACCAAATTTTATAAACTTAATCAAGCAATATCGCAATTATCCACTATTTGACTTAAGTTTATAAAGGGCTTTAAAATTGCTTTAATAGTATTTAATTTAGCCAACAACTCAACCACTTACGACTAACAATTTAGCCAAATTTTAAATTGATAATTAATTAAAACCAATCTAAAAATAATTTAAAATTAAATTAGCATTAAAATAGCATTAAAATAGCATTAAAATAGCATTAATTAAATGATTGCGTATAATTTTAACTAGGTACTATCTCACACATAATACCCCAATTTTTCTAGCAATTTTAGCTGAGATGGTAATTTGATTAACAATTTAAAACAATTTTTAAAAATTAAAAAATAATTCTTTTAATTAAGAATAAATAATTAAAAATATTGCAAATAAATTAACAACTTACACCTCGCCGTTTATGTATTTATTTAAAATTTCATTAACCCTTTTTCGCGCCGAACCTGAAAAACTGTCAGCCACCATATCTTTTGTTATTTTTTCAAACTTGTGCTTTTTATAAAGATTTTTAAGCGCCCGCACAAACGCCTTATCCCCCACTGACGACTTGATTTCATCAAACATAAGCGCACCCTTAACGTAAACCATATACGTGTATTCATACTCGTTTGAATATTCATTAACGCTTAAATTCATCTGCTTTTTAACGGGGATTTCGATAGACTCAAAAACCTCTAAAAACAGATTATACCCCGTTTGTGCGTCTTGAATACTAGACGAATACGTCGGCCCATATTCGCGGTACTTGTCAAAAAACATAAAGGTTGAAATTTCTGCCAAACCCTCGTCAAACCACGCGTCTTTAATTTGGTTGTTTCCGCACACACCATACCACCATTGGTGCGCCACTTCGTGCGCAACAACCTTGTTGTGCTCCGTGGCATCGTTGACGTTGCTGCTTATTAAACAGAGGTTAGAAAACTCCATCCCGCCCTGCATAAATGGCGACTCAACGATATTCAATTCGCGATACGGATATTCAAAAAACGTGGCGTTATAAAAATTAACCGCGCGTGCCGCAAGTTTTAAGTCATTTTGCGGATTTTCTTTATTTTTATCGCAAAAATAATTAACGGTCGTGTTGCCCACTTTTTCGCTAATTTTGATTAAATTTTTCCCACACACCGCCGCAAAATCTCTAAGCGCCAACCCCGAAATCACGTACGTATTACGCCCGCCAGTTTTATTTATCGTTTTCACCGTCCCCGAGCTAGCAACCACGTATTCAGCGGGCAGTGTCAGGTTAACGTTAAAGTTTGCCACGCCAAAATTAAATGGGTCACCCGTTGCGTAATACGGTGTTTTATCAAACTCCCCGTCTTCAAACTCACACGCCCGTGGGAAAAAGCCTGAAAGATTAACGCAATCTTTGTTTACGCCAAGCCGATGGTCACAATTGGCAATTTTCGTTACCCACTCAATATTGATCTCGGCCACCTCACCCTTTTCAAGCGGCTCGCTTAACTCAATTTTTAGGATGTTTTCGTCTTCACCATCAAAAACGAACGTGGTTTCTTGCCCTGATACTTGCGCCAGCGTTACCGTCATATCGCCAAAATTAACACCATCTGGAAAGCAGCGCGCCTCAGTAAGACTTGTCCATGGTCGAATTTTCGCGCCCCCTCTAAACGCCTTGGCAAAAAGATGAAAACAGATGTCGTCAAGCGTGGCGCCCGTGGTGTTTTTATACAATACCTTTTGCTTGCCCGTAAGCGTGTTGCTTGACTCGTCAAAACTGGCGTCAATTGTGTATGTGTCAAGATTTTTACTGGCCTTTTTAACAACACTGCCAAACCCGCAGCCCGTTACAAACACCGCAACCGTCGCAATGAT
>USTX01000050.1 GCA_900557655.1 uncultured Eubacteriales bacterium | reverse complement strand
AGGTATCAGATTATTGTCCGGTAAATATATTATTACTTCTATCTGGGAGAATTTACAAATTGGAAACACTATTACTATTAGACAATAAGTAAATAACTTTTATTTACTTACTTTTTTTCTTTTTTTGAATATTATTAATATTTTTTAAAAAGACCTCCGCACGAATGAAATAATTTACAAAAATTTATAAAAAGACTAGACAATCAAATTATTTTGTGATAACATAAGTTCGTCATGAGACGCAAATATTACCCCTACTCGAAGGTCACCTTCGAGCTTTATGCGTTTAGCCGCTTTGACTAATTCGCCCCCCTACCCGAAGTTATCTTCGGGCATTTTTCGTTTCAAATAAAAACAAAAGGAGGATGAGAATGGAAAAGATCATCACTTTTGAAGGCGTCAACAAAACCTTCAAAATTGCCAAGCGCCCGAAAGGTGTTTGGGGGGCTTTTTTAAGTTTATTCAAGCGTGAATACGTTAAAAAAGAAGCCCTTAAAAATGTCTCGTTTGAAATTAACGAGGGTGATATTGTTGGCTATATCGGCCCAAACGGCGCGGGCAAGTCAACCACTATCAAAATTATGAGTGGTATTTTAACCCCAACAAGTGGCAAGGTTGAAATCGCGGGGTTTGCGCCCCATAAAGACCGCAAGAAATACGTGTCTAACATTGGCGTTGTTTTTGGCCAGCGCGCGCAACTTTGGTGGGACGTTCCCGTTATTGACAGCTTTGAGCTTTTAAAAGCCATTTACAAAATTGATGACGTTACGTACAACAAAAACCTTACAACGCTTACCGAAAAATTAAATCTTAGCGACATTTTAAACGTGCCCCTTAGGCAACTCTCTCTTGGTCAAAAAATGAAATGTGAAATCGCGGGCTCACTTTTACACAGCCCAAAAATTTTGTTTCTTGACGAGCCAACCATCGGCCTAGACGCGGTAACGAAACTGGCGGTAAGAAAGTTTATCAAAGACATCAATAAAGAGATGGGCGTAACCGTGATTCTTACCACTCACGATATGAGCGACATCGAGGCCTTAACCAACAAAATTATCCTGATTGGCAAGGGGCAAATTCTTTATAACGGCAGCTTTTCAGACATAAAAAAGAAATACGGCGCCGAAAAAACCATCCTTGTTACCTTTGACAAAGAATATAAAAACGCCGAACTTGACGGCTTTACGCTTATAAGTCACAATAAAAACACCGCCACCTACAAAACCCAAGACCCTGACTTTCACGTAAGCGACTTTATCAAAAAGGCGGGTGAAAAATTTAATATTGTTGACTTTTCAATCAAAACGCTTAACCTTGAAGAGATATTAGCCAACCTCTATAAGGAGTTTGACCTATGACCACCCTTAGACCTTACGCCGCCCTGTTTTCGATGAACGCCAAACAAACTTTTTCATACCGCAGCAAGGCCATCTCGGGCGTTTTAAGCCAGATTTTTTGGGGCTTTATGTTTCTTATGATGTATAAGGCATTTTACGCGTCTGGCAACCCACCGACCGACTTTTCTATGCTTGAACTGTCAACTTACATCTGGCTTGGGCAGGCTTTTTACGCGTTTAGTTACGTCGGCAACGTGCCAGCCATCACCAACCCCATCATAAAGGGCGACGTAGCGTATGAATTTGTTAGGCCGATTGACCTTTATTTTAACTGGTACTTTAAAAACTTTGCTGGCCGCGCGGCGCTTATTCGCTTTTTGCCTATCGTTATTCTTGGCTTTTTATTGCCCGCGGGGATTGGGCTTAGTTTACCCGTAAGCGTGCCCGCATTTTTGCTGTTTTTAGCCTCGCTGATTTTAGGCGGACTGATGGCCAGCGCGATATTTATGTTTATCTGCATTTTTACCTTTAAAACAATGTCGCCAAAGGGCGTGGCGGCGATTGTTATGGTTATCTGTAACCTTTTTGGCGGCGCATACATCCCCTTGCCCCTTATGCCCGCAGGAGTTAGGCGCGTTTTAGAATACCTTCCGTTTAGGTTTATGGGAGACCTCCCTTATCGCATATACATGGGCAACGTCAGTTTAACAAGCGCGCTGATTTTTATCGCTATTCAAATCGCGTGGTTAGTTACGCTTGTTTTAATAGGCCGCGCTTGCCTTAAAAGCATTATTAAAAACGTTGAGGTACAAGGAGGTTAATATGTATAAAAAATATCTTGAATTATATTTTAAATCGACCTTTCAATACCGCGGTTCGACCATTTTGATGTTTATCTCGCAGATGTTTATAACGGCGGGCGAGTTTGTTGCTGTTTGGCTTTTGATGGAGCGGTTTAACAATATCGGCGGGTGGAATTTTTATAACGTTGCAATAATGTTTGGTCTGATTATCATTTGCTTTCCGCTTGCTGAGTGTGTTGGCCGCGGATTTGACACCTTTTCAAAACAGATAAAATCGGGCGAAGTTGACAGGCTTTTCTTGCGCCCACGCCCTATTTTTTGGCAAGTATTTTGCGCCGAATTTGACTGGACGAAACTAGGAAAAGTGCTTGCAGGCATCGTTACACTTATCATCGGGTTGATTGGCAGCAACATAACGTGGACGTTTTCGCGCGGGCTGTGTTTGGCGCTGACCATTGTTTGCGGGTTTTTAATTCAACTAAGCATCCTTATTTTCAACGGCGGCATAACCATTTTTACCGTTGAAGAAAGCGAATTTTATAACATTGCAACCAACGGCGGACGCAGGCTGGCGCAATACCCAATAAGCATTTATAACAAGGCCATTAGGATAATTTTTACATTTATATTGCCTTTTGCGTGCATAAATTACCTTCCCGTAAGTTACATTATTGGTCTGCCATCGGCGAGCGTTTGGGTTAATATGCTTTCACCCGTTTGGGGGTCACTTATCATTATCCCCGCCACCCTGTTTTTCAATTTCTCTCTTAAATTTTATAAAGGCAGCGGAACATAGCAGAGTTTTCTAATTTTATATTTGACTGTTTTTTTATATAGGTATATAATAAACTAAATCAAGGAGGGAAAAGTATGAATATTTTATTGACGGGTGGACTTGGATATATCGGTTCACATACTGCTGTGGAGTTGCTTAAATCTGGCAATAATGTAATAATTGTTGACAACCTAAGCAATAGCGACCGCTCGGTTTTAAACGCTATAAAAAAACTAACAAAAACGGACGTTAAATTTTATAAATATGACTTGCGAAAAGAAACTGGTTTAAACAAAATTTTTAGCGAAAACAAAATAGATGCAGTGATTCATTTTGCAGGCTTAAAAGCAGTCGGCGAAAGTGTTGAAAAGCCTCTTGAATATTATGAAAACAACTTAGAGAGCACGATTAACCTGCTTAAAGCGATGCGCAAAAGCGGGGTTAAAAACTTAGTGTTTAGCAGCTCTGCAACAGTTTATGGCAAGGCTAAATCTATGCCAATATATGAAGACTTCCCTACCAGCGCAACTAACCCTTATGGTCGAACAAAGTTATTTATTGAAGAAATTTTGAAAGACGTAAGCATTGCTGACCCATCATTAAATATCGCAATACTTAGGTATTTTAACCCCGTTGGTGCGCATGAAAGCGGTCTGCTTGGCGAAAATCCGCGCGGGATTCCTAATAATCTTATGCCTTATATTTCTCAAGTTTCGGTTGGCCAATTAAAAGAACTTAATATTTTTGGCAATGATTATAACACAAAAGATGGCACAGGCGTAAGAGATTATATCCACGTTGTTGATTTAGCAAAAGGTCATTTAGCCGCTCTTGATAAGCTTAAAACTCGCTGCGGCCTAGTTGTTTATAATTTAGGAACAGGGGTAGGTTATAGTGTTTTAGACATGGTTAACGCCTTTAATAAATGTTGTGGTGGCAAGGTTAGATATAAATTTGCGCCACGCAGGGCGGGCGATGTTGATGAATGTTTTGCTTCGCCAGAAAAGGCTTATAATGAGCTTGGTTGGAAGGCAACAAAATCGCTTGACGACATGTGTGAAAGCACCTATAATTATCAACTTAAACAACTTAATAAAACCCACAAACACAAGGCTTAAATTGGCCAAAAAATTGTTTAAAGAAGCGTAAGATAATAAACAAATTGAAATTGTTTGACAAATCTGTGTTTTTTCGCTACATTTAAAGTAATAAAAACAAGGAGAAAACACAATGGATAAACAATTTCAACCACTTTTCACGCCCTTTAAAATTGGCAACACTGAGATTAAAAATCGCATTGTTCTTTGCCCGATGGGTGGTACGTCCATTTTTGGCTGGATGGAACCCCATCATTTTGACAAGGATGCAAGCGATTTTTTTCTTACGCTTGCTAAAAACAACGTCGGCCTGATTATCCCCGGCATCGCCCCTATTCGCAATATGATTGGCGGCGGCTGGCTTTATAAGGCTAATGGCGCCTTTAAAAAACTTAAACCATTTATGGACGAAATCCACAAAACTGGCGCAAAGCTTTTTGTTCAGCTTACTGCTGGGTTTGGCAGGTCATTTTCTATTCCAGAGTCAATGTCAAAAATCGCCCAAAACAAGATCGTGCGAAAATTAATCAAGCCAATTATAGACATAGACAGGCTTACGGCCTCGCCAAGCGTTCTTCCGTCGCGCTGGCTTGACGGGTTCACTTGTCGCGCGCTTACAATCAAAGAAATTCAACAGATGATTACGGCGTTTGGTAAAACCGCCCTTAAATGCAAAGAGGCGGGCGTTGACGGCGTTGAAATCCACGCGGTGCACGAGGGGTATTTGCTTGACCAATTTACCCTTGCCTACACCAACCACCGCACGGACGAATACGGCGGAAGCTTTGAAAACCGCTATCGTTTTGCAACTGACATTGTTAAAGAAATCAAGCGCGTTTGCGGAAGTGACTATCCCGTGTCGCTTAGATATTCAGTAGTCAGCAAAACGAAAGACTTTTGCAAGGGCGCCGTTCCGGGCGAGACGTTCGTTGAACTTGGCCGCGATATGGCCGAAAGCGAAAAAGCCGTGCGCTATCTTCAAGACGCGGGTTTTGATATGCTTAACTGCGATAACGGGACGTACGACGCGTGGTATTGGGCGCACCCACCTGCATATATGCCCCAAAACTGCAACATCTCAGACGTGGCACACATCAAAAAGTTTGTTACTATCCCCGTTGTTTGTGCTGGGCGAATGACCCCAGCCGAAGCCAGCCGTGCAATAAAAAATGGCGACATCGACGCAATGGGCGTGGCGCGTCAGTTTCTTACTGACCCACTTTGGGTAACTAAACTGAAAGAAGACCGCCTTGAAGACATTATGCCTTGCATTTGCTGCCACAATGGGTGCTTCCCGATGGCGCACTACAAAGGTGTTGCGTGTGACGCTACGATGGAAGACAGTGCGCATATGGCGCGTTGTGCCCTAAACCCACAGATGATGGACGGCGGAAAATATGACTTTAAACCGGCCAAAAAACGCAAAACCATCGCAATTATCGGCGGCGGCATTGGCGGTATGGAAGTGGCGCGCGTTGCGACTATGCGTGGGCATAAGGCTATTATCTATGAAAAAAGCGACCATCTTGGCGGCGTATTTGTTCCTGCGGCTGCCCCATCGTTTAAAGAAAAAGACAGGCAACTTATCGCGTGGTACCTGCGCCAAATGAAAGAATTAAATATTGAAATTCATTTAAACAGCGAAGTGCGCAATATTAAAGAAATTTGGGCAGACGAAATCGTTATCGCGACGGGCTCTACCCCACGCAAGCTTAAAATTCACGGCGGTAACAAAG
>USTX01000049.1 GCA_900557655.1 uncultured Eubacteriales bacterium | reverse complement strand
CCGCTTATAACATCGGCCGTCTGCCCAACGTCAAGCGTCGGCACACCATCAACGCAGTTGGCTATTTCAAGCCTTTCATCAATGATAAGGATATTTGAAATGTCCGTGTGTGCCGAAATACCGCGCGCAATATCTCTTAAAAACGTCGTTTTACCCGACCCCGGAGGCCCAATAATCAGCGTGTTTTTAAGCCCGCCGTTAAGCATAAACGTAAGCGCTGTATGTGCACAATTCTTAATCTCGTGCGGCACACGAATGTTAATCGCGGTGATATTTTTTATGGTTTCAACCTCGCCCAAGGCATTACACACAACCTCGCCCGCAAGCCCCAACCGCAGCCCACCCCTAAACGTTATGAAGCCTTGTTTTATCTGATTGTTGACCGCATACATTGAGTTTTCAGTAGCGGCCGCAAGGCAATGTTTTACATCTTCACGCGTACAGCAGACGTAACTTTCAGCCCCGCTTTCAGCCCGAAAACCCACGTTTTTATCTTTAATAAAGCAGTTCTTTCCGCCGAAATTTACAACAAGCGGACAGCCGACCCGTAACCGTATTTCGTAAACAAAATTCAGGTTAAAAGCATTTTTCACCGCCTCAAACAATCGCTTTGAAAGCAACAATTCAAGCATCGCGCCGCCCCCTTTGACCAAGTTTATGCGCGCAAATTAATAAATAAATTCGCGCAAAAAAAATAGCCAAAGCAACTTTTAAATTGTTTTGACTATTTAAAAATAATCTTGTCGAATTACACGCGTGACATATATGTTCCAGTGCGGGTGTCGATACGAATGCGGTCTCCATTGTTAACAAAAAGTGGAACTTGCAAAACAAGACCCGTTTCAAGGGTTGCTGGTTTGTTGCCCGCCTTGCTTGTGTCGCCCTGAATGCCTGGCTCACATTCAACAATGTTAAGTTCAACAAAGTTAGGTGGTTCAACACTGAACGCCTCACCCTTATAGAACTGAACGGTCACCTGCATATTTTCGGTGATGTATTGAAGCGCATCTTCAACTTGGTCATGATTAAGCGGAACCTGCTCATACGTCTCGGTGTCCATAAAATAATAAAGGCCAGCATCTTGATACAAATACGTCATCTCTTTCTTTTCAATGTGCGCCTTTTCAAACTTTTCAACTGGGTTAAAAGTCCTTTCAATAACCTGGCCAGTTACAATGTTTTTAAGCTTAGTTCTAACAAACGCAGCGCCCTTACCCGGTTTAACGTGAAGAAAGTCAACAACGATATAAATCTTGCCATCCATTTCAAAGGTTACGCCTTTTCTTAAATCTCCTGCTGTGATCATAAAATCCTCCAATAAATAATTTGCTTAGGATACTTTAATAGTATACCATAAAGTTTTAAAAAGTTAAAGTGTTTTTCAAATAAAGTTAAAAAATATTGTGATACTCACTGTTCATCGTGGCGGCGTCAAGCGTCTGATGCCCGCGCGACTCACACACAATGCGCCCACTTATATTGTTGCGCTTTAAAGACTGAATAAGTGCGCGATAGTCAGGCCCAAACGGCTCGGGACTGTCAAAATTAATGTGTTTTAGCTCTCCTTTTGCGCCATACTCAATACGCGAAAAGTGACCGTGAATAACGCTGCCACGCTCGCCCAAAACGCGTTTTAGGGTAGCAAAAATCTGGTCAAAGTCGGCCTCAGTTTTAAGTCCGCCAAGCGTAAAGGCATTCACATGGCCAAAATCAATGGTTGGCATCAGGTGCTCGTCAATGCTTACAAACTGCGCTACCTCTTCAACCGTGCCAATCTGGCCGTGTTTACCCATCGTTTCAGGGCACAGATACAGCCCGTCAAGCGCGTTCTGCTCGTTTAAAATCTTGACCATTTCGCGGATGCTTTCATAGGTATTTTTAACCGCAACCTCGCGCGGCTGTCCCGTTAAACTGCCCGGATGAAACACAAGCCTGTCTGCCCCCATCGCCCTGCAAATGTTAAGCGACGCGGTAATGTAGCCCACGTTTTTATCAAACGCAAGAGGGTCAGGGTTCGCAAAATTAATATAATATGGCGCGTGGCAACTAAGCGTTATGCCCTCTTTTTTAAAAGCCTCGCCAATCAGTTTGGCTTTGTCTAGGTTAAGATTTGTGCCGTGCGTTAGGGGGTACTCAAACGTTTTAAGCCCCAGTTTTTTAAGGTACGCAGGCACCGCAAATATGTCCATTTTTTGCGCGTCCATTATTTCGTCCATGCCCGCTGGCCCAAATTCAATCATAATTTCCTCCTTTAATCTAACAAAAATGCCGTGATCCTTATCTGCTCGTTTTCAATGTCACCAAGGCCGTACGTATCGCCTTCGGGCGTTAAAAACAGCACATTTTTCGCGTCTTTATAGGGTATGCTTTGCCCGCGACCACATAACAGGTTTTTCACCTGTGGCTCGGTTAGGCGCACCTTTTCTTGCCCCGAAAGCGCGTCTTCAATCGAAATAAGGCGCAAAGTTGGGATTGCCACGTCACTTTGTTCCTCGCAATGACAATTATGGGCAGTGACCTCTAACGATGGGATTGCCACGCTACGCTCGCAATGACAAATGTTATCAATAGATATTGACGAGGCTATGTCAAACGCCCCCGAACGCGTCCTGAAAATGTCAATCGTCGTAGCAATGGCGCCCAGTTTTTCAGCAATATCGCGGATAAGCGCCCGAACATAGGTGCCCGCTGAACAGTTAATGCGCACCGCAAATTCGTCACCCTCAAAACTTAAAAGTTCAAGGCTGTAAACACAAATTTCGCGCGGAGTTAGCGTCACCTCTTCACCCCTGCGCGCCTTGTCATATGCACGCTCGCCATCTACCTGCTTAGCCGAAAAAGCAGGTGGTATCTGCATTTGCTTACCACAAAACAGCGGTAAAACTGCCTCTAACTGCGCCCGCGTTGGCAGAACGTCGTTCATTAAAACCACGCGCCCGCTTTCATCAAGGGTATCGGTTAAAACGCCGAACCGCCCGCGCGCCTCATACACCTTGTCTTTGTTAAGAAAAAAGTCAAACAGCCGCGTTGCTTTGCCAACCGCGATGGGCAAAACACCGTGCGCGTCTGGGTCAAGCGTGCCAAGATGCCCCACCTTTTCGTGCGTAAGGCGCTTGATAATTGCCACCACCTTGGTCGAGTTCATCCCCCGCGGCTTGTTGATATTAAAAAAGCCTTTCATCAAATTTCACCACTTTTTGCAATTCTTTTTGTTTGTCTGCCAGCATTAGTCAAACTTAATTACCTTTCTTACAGACGCGACGACGTTAGCAAGGCTGTCATAAATTCTGCAACCCGATGCGTTCTTATGCCCGCCACCGCCAAACGCTGACGCCATTTTGCACGCGTCTATGCTGCCCTTCGTCCTGAAAGACACGAAACACACGCCCGGCTCGGCCTCTGTGATAGCAACCAACACTTGCACAGGTTCAAGCCCAAACCCAACGCCAATAATAGACTTGGTTTCACTTAAATCAACGCCGACCTTTTTCATATCGTCAAACGACACCGCAATAACCGCTTTTGAAAAGTCAGTGCTGAACTCAATTTTTTCATACGCCAGTTTTTTAAGGTTAAACACCTCAATCGAGTCGCTTGCAAAAAGAGGCCGAGTGAACTTGTCTATACTAAGCCCCGTGATGTCTAAAAGCGTTGCCACCTTTCTAAAAGTGTCGCTAGTAGCGCTGTCATAACTAAGGTTGCCCGTATCCGTCAAAATGCCAACAAGCATACATCTTGCCATCGCCTCGTCGATTTGTATATCGTTATCCGCGCACAGGTCATAAATCACCTCGCACGCCGACGAATACCCCTTTTTAACAAGGTTAAGACGGCCAAACTCCGTGTTGTCAAAATGATGATCAATGTTAATTTTATTTTTGTGCTTGCCTACCTTAAACTTAAGCCTGCCGACGCGGTCAGGGTTATTGCAATCGGTATAGATAACAAGATCACAGTCAAAATCGACGTTTTTGTTAACCAGCGCCGTGTCTTCCAAAAACGTGATGTGAGTAGGCAGCGCACTGTCTATCGCAACGCAAACCTGCTTGTTAAATTTCTTACATAAATGGAAAAGTGCAAGAGCCGACCCCACACCATCCCCATCAACATTGATATGAGAAAGTATTACAATCTTCTTTGCACTTTCAATCGCTTTTAAAATATTGTTCATTTAATTCCCCTTATTGATTTTATCCAAAAGCCTGTTAATATTCGCGCTGTAATCTTGGCTGTCGTCTAAAACGAACACAAGGTCAGGAACGGTGCGCAACTGCACCTTGTGCGCCAATTCGCGGCGGATATAGCCCTTAGCATTGCTAAGAATCGCCATAACACGCTCTCGCGAATTGCTATCACCAAGTATGCTTACGTACGCGCGTGTCACATAAAGATCATTAGATGTGTCAACCCGCGTTATGCTTATGATAAGGTTTTCAAGTTCGGGGTTGTTTAGGTTTGAAATAATCTCGCTTAAACTTTTTTGAATTTCACTGTTGATTTTTTGCATTCTTACGTTATTTGGCATAACTAGTCCCCCTATTTAATTTTTTCAAGGCTGTACGCTTCAATCATATCGCCAACTTCGATGTCACCAAATCCGTCAAAGGTAACACCAAAGTCAAAGCCCGCAAGCACCTCTTTTGCCTCATTTTTCTCACGTTGAAGTGTCGCAACGTTGCCCTCAAAGATAAGCTTGTTTTTGCGCGTAATGCGAACCTTGCTTTGTTTTGTTATCTTACCGTCAAGCATATGCGACCCGGCGATAATACCAACCTTGCTGGCCTTAAATAACTGCCTTACCTCGGCGTGACCCGTTATGACCTCTTCAAACTTAGGCGTCTTCATTGCCTCGATTGACTCGGTAACAAACTCAATCGCCTCATAAATAATCTTATAAAACTTAATGTCTACCTTGTATTTCTCGGCAAGAATTTTCGCTTTAAAATCAGGTTTAACGTTAAAGCCGATGATAACCGCGTGCGCCGCTTGGGCAAGCATAACATCGTTTTCATTAATGGCACCAACGCCGCCGTGAATACAACGAACTTTAACCTCTTCGTTTTCGATCGCGCTAAGCGTCTCTTTAAGCGCCTCAACCGAGCCCGCAACATCACCTTTTATGATAACGTTAAAGTCTTTAAAATTGCTGTCTGCGATACGGTTCATAAGCGAGTCAACCGAAAGGTCAGCCTTTTTAATAAGCCCCATACGCTCTTTTTCAATACGCTCTGCAACAACTTGTTTACTAAGTTTTTCGTCTACTGCGTAAAGTGAGTCGCCCGCGTTAGGCACACCCGTAAGCCCTAAAATCGACACAGGCGTTGATGGCCCAGCCGACTTGATGTGTGCGCCTTTATCATCAACCATAGCGCGTACCTTGCCCGAACATGTACCCGCCAAAACAAAGTCGCCAACGTGAAGCGTACCATTCTGCACAAGCACTGTTGCAACCGACCCCATACCCTTATCAAGGCGCGCCTCGATAATAGACCCGCTGGCTTGCTTATTTGGGTTCGCGCGGAGGTTTTGATATTCGCTTACAAACAAAATCATCTCTAAAAGTTTGTCAATATTTTCGCCAGTTTTAGCCGAAATAGGAACCATAATAGCGTCGCCGCCCCATTCTTCGGGGATAACATTTTGCTCGGCAAGTTCTTGCTTAATTCGGTCAACATTCGCGTTAACAGTGTCTATCTTATTAATCGCAACAATCATTGGCACTTTTGCGTCTTTGATATACTTAATCGCCTCGATTGTTTGAGGCATAACG
>USTX01000048.1 GCA_900557655.1 uncultured Eubacteriales bacterium | reverse complement strand
TTAAAACTGCCGAATTGGTAAGATATGTTAAATGTCCCGCGCCCGAAAGGTTGTCGCTAAGCATTATGTTATAAAGGTCGCTTGTGCCAATATTTTTGATAATAACCTGATACGTGATGTTTTCTCCGGGAACGAAAGTTTGGGTAAGCGAAACCTTGTTAAGGTTAAGGCTGAATTGGTCAAGAACGTTGACCTCGGTGACGTTGCTTAACGCTGTGCCGCTTGCGGTTCCGTTGTTAAACGTGATGGTGCCTTGGTTTGAAAGAATTGCCATAAATTTGTCCTCCTTGTTAGATTTGAAAGAGTGTCTTTCAATTTATATTATGATGCGCACGTGGGTATCGGTGACAAGGCGAACGATTAAGTGGCGAATTATACGGCGGCTAAGAGTGTTTGGCTACCCTTCAAAGTGGCGGTAAAAAAATATAAGAAATTTGTAAAAATGTGTTGACATATCGCGTGTTTTAAGTTAAAATAAATGAGCGTTTATATATGGCGGTTTAGCTCAGTTGGCTAGAGCGACCGGTTCATACCCGGTAGGTCGATGGTTCAAGCCCGTCAACCGCTACCATATTTGGCCCCATGGTCAATCGGTTAAGACATCGCCCTTTCACGGCGAAGTGAGCAGTTCAACTCTGCTTGGGGTCACCATTAAGTCACTCGTTTGAGTGATTTTTTGTTGCAAATTTTTATCTTTAATGGTAGGCAAAGGTATAAAACTGTGGCGGGGTAGAGGACAATAATACGGGAAACCAACTTGTTCAGAACGACAAAAAATAGTTAGGCGTTATAAAAAAACTAACTTAATGGGTAAGCGCTGCAAAAAAGTTGGTTAAAAAGTTGATATAATCGAAAAAATGTGATAAAATAATATTTAATTAAGGGTTGGAGGAAGTTATGGACGTTTTGCAGTATATTTTGTTAGGCGTTTTTGCTTTTTTGGTGATAGGGGCTACCGTGCTTACTATCGTAAGTGCAACTAAGGGCAAAAAAAATAAGCCAAGAGTGGCAGAAAAAACAGTCGAAAAAGACGGGGTTAGATACACGCCGAATGAAAATATTGAAACGGCGGAGGGCGATTTAAAGGTGTCTTACGTGCGCGAGGATATTTTGTTGCAGCCGCGCAAAATGGTTTTGGTTGGCAAAAAAAGCGCAGTTAAACCCGGTAAATATACCGTGCTTTCGGCCTATGAAAATGAAGAAAATTTTAATATCCGTATCGGTAATTTTGTTAAAGAATATCATCACGGTCAAGAAATTGTTTTGGCCGATGGTGACGAGATTTGTCCAACCAGTTCAACAATTATTTTAAGATAGTTTTTAATATTTTAATTCATTTAATATGTTAATTTTTAACAATTTGACGTTAAAAATGTTAGTAATTAATTTTAGATAAAATTATTATTAATTCAAAATAAAAAGGCGGCGAAAAAGCCGTCTTGTTTTATTATTTAAAATGCAGCAATCCCTTAAAAAACTGAGATTAACAGCACTATTAAAATTTTTAATTATATTATTTTATTATTAATTTTTTGTATGGTTTTTATTTAATATTAATTATTTTGCAGTCAATTTTGTACGTATTTAAATTAATATTAATAATTTATTAATTATCATTAATTTTCAGATTAATAATTATTAAAACATTATTTATTTTATTAGTTTTGCTTATTAGTTAGTGTTATATAAGTTTAGCGTTATATAAGTTTTAAGCGGGGTTCGTTTGAATTATATATGTTTTAATATGTAATTAGTCGGCGTCATAAAAATTTAAGACGTCCGCATAAACCTTGTCGCGTCCAATTTCGTTATGGACTTCGTGGCGCATAGACGGATATAGTTTTAGGCTGACGTTAAGGCCAAGGTTTTTATAGATTTTATATAACTTTTTGACCATTTCGCCGTTGTTTGAAAAGCGGTCTTCAAGCCCCGCGATAAGCATAAGCGGCTTGTTTTTGTCAATACGAGAGAGGTCTTTCTTTTTGTAAATCTTGGTTGAAGCGCTCATCAGGTCATAATAGAATTTGGCCGAAAATGGCACGCTGCAAAATGCGTCCGCACGGTAGGCAGCAACCACGTCTTTGTCATGCGAAATCCAGTATTCGTCAGACGCAAGCCCCTTGTTATACTGTTTAAAACTCAATTTTTCAATGAGTTTGGCGGGCGCGTCGTTGCCCTTAAATGTTTTGGTTATGCCCGCAACGATTTTGGCGAACTTGTTAAGCGGGCGGTTCATATAACTGGTGCCGCAGATAATCGCCTTGCTGTAAAGAGAGCAGTCTTGAATGTATTTTTGCGTGATAAGCGACCCGTAACTGTGGCCATAAATAAATAGCGGCAGCGACGGATATTTTTCTTTCAAAAATTTACTAATTTCAATTTCGTCACGCACGGTGTCAAGATACAGATTGCTTTTTTGATTGTATTTGCCAACGCGCTCAGGGCTGCCCGCAGTTAGGCCGTGCGCACGGTGGTCATCAGCAAAAACGATATAGCCGTGTTTGTTAAGAAACTCGGCAAGCGGCGCGTATCTTAGCGAATGCTCACTCATACCGTGAATAATTTGCACCACCGCCTTGGGTTCGGTTGTGTCGCCCCACAGATGACAAACCAACTCGGTACCGTCAAAAGACTTAAATTTGATTTCTTCCATTTTGTTCTCCTTGTTATAAATTAATTTATGTAAATTGTGATTTAAAAATTTAGTAAAATTTGATTTAAAAATTTAGAAGATGGTATTAGTGGACTGTATGTGCGTGTCATTTGCTGTAACAAATCAATACTTTGCAAAACAATGCGCTATTTATTCAGGCATTGTTTTACTGCGGCGTGCCAGCCGTCAAGGTTGCGCCTTATGTCTGTGCGGTTTGATTGTGGCGTATAGATTTTAAACACTTGAATCCTTTTGGCAATATCGTCAAGCCCCGTGAATGCGCCCGTTGCCAGCCCAGCCATAAATATAGCGCCAAGCACCGTACTTTCACTGTCACACACATCGATTTGCGCGCCAGTTAAATCGCTTTGAAACTGCATCAAAAAGTTGTTTTTAGTTACGCCGCCATCAACACGAATGACCTTTGCACGGGTGTGACACTCGTCGGTTAGCACCTTTAAAACGTCATAAACTGAGTAGGCGATGCCCTCAAAAATCGCGCGGGCGATGTGCGCCTTTTCAGTTGCGCGGGTAAGGCCAGTGATTATCCCATTTGCGTCCATATTCCAATATGGGCACCCCATCCCCGTAAACGCGGGCACCATATAAACGCCGCCGTTGCTGTCAAGTTTTGAGGCCAATTTGTCCATCTCTTGGGGGGAGTCAAACAGGCCAATTTCATGCGTTGCCCAGTCAATAATAGTGCCGCAGTTATACACACTGCCCTCAAGCGCGTAACAAACTTTTCCGCCGATATTAAATGCCACGGTAGATAAAAGTTGGTCGCTTTGCGCGGGCTTTCTGCCGGTGTTTATAAGCATAAAAGAGCCCGTACCATAGGTGTTTTTAATACTGCCAAATTCTGTGCAGCCTTGCCCGAATAGGCTTGATTGTTGGTCACCAATAAGCCCCGCGATAGGCACTTTTAATTTGCCAATTTTAGCGGTGCCAACAACCTCGCTGTTAGACACAATCTTAGGTAAAATATGGCGTGGCACCCCAAAAAGCGTTAAAAGCTCATCGTCCCAATCAAGAGTGTTTAGGTTAAACAGTTGGGTGCGGCTTGCGTTGGTCATATCCGTTACGTGCGCCTTGCCCCCCGTTAGTTTATAGGTTAAAAAACTTTCAATTGTGCCTACTAACAGGTCGCCCGATTTAAGCGCGGCCTTAACCGCGTCATTGTTTTTTAAAAGCCAGCGAATCTTGCTTGCGCTAAAATAACTGTCAGGCATAAGGCCGGTTTTTGCTTTGATTACCTTGGCAAGAGGCGAGGCTTTAAGTTTTTTGCAATAGTCCGCCGTGCGTCTGCATTGCCAACAAATGGACGGAGCCAGCGCCTTGCCTGTCTTTCTGCTAAACGCCACAACACTTTCACGCTGGTTGGTGATGCCGATACCAAAAATGTCTTCTTGGTTTATGCCCGCCGTAATTTCTTCAAGCGCAGATTTGACGATTTTCCAGATTTCTTCGGCGTTATGCTCAACCCAGCCGTCGTTAGGGAAATATTGCTTAAACGCGCCGCGGCTTATTTTTTCAATCTTGTTAGTGCGCACATTAAACAAAACGGCACGCGCACTTGTTGTGCCCTCATCGATACCTATAATGTATTTCATTTTGTTCTCCCTTTTTTAATAGTTTACAACAATTTAAAAATTTTTCAAAATATTTTTATGACAGAATAAGTAAAAAAGGTTATCAGGTAAAATGTGTGTCCGTATATGAGACACCAAACAACTGTGCCGTATACGGAGAATGATATGGCGGAATATAAAGTTGTTGAAACATTTGTAAGTATTAATGGCGAAGGAAGAAAAGCAGGTGAACTTGCATTTTTTTTAAGACTTAAAGGCTGTAACCTTGACTGCTCTTATTGTGATACCAAATGGGCAAATAAAGGAGATGCATCCTTTGAAATCATGGATGAAAATGAAATATACGGCCTTATTAAAAAATCAGGAATCCGTAATGTAACTATTACAGGAGGAGAACCGTTGTTCCGTAAGGATATGGCAATATTGTTGGGACTGCTTGATAACGATAGGGAATTATCCGTCGAAATTGAGACAAATGGAAGCGTGGATCTGAAACCTTACCTGCCGGTGTGCAAAAATATAAGTTTTACCATGGATTATAAACTTCCAACAAGCAGGATGGAGGAGCAGATGTGCCTTGGAAATTTTGAAATATTAAGGAACATTGACACCGTCAAATTTGTATCGGGAAGCATTAAGGATTTGGAAAAAGCAGAAGAAATCATACAAAAATATGACCTTTGCAAAAGAACAAAAGTATATATAAGTCCTGTTTTCGGGAATATAGATCCTGCTGACATAGTAGAATTTATGAAAGAAAGAAAAATGAATAAAGTTAGGTTACAGCTGCAGCTCCATAAATTTATCTGGGATCCGGATAAAAAAGGCGTGTAACAGGAAAAGAGGCAGAAATGGCTATTGATAGAGAAGCAATTAAAGAGCATATAAGAGGAATACTTATTGCATTAGGTGATGATCCGGACAGGGAGGGCCTTAAGGACACACCCGAAAGAGTGGCAAAGATGTATGAAGAGGTCTTTGAGGGGATGAATTATTCCAACAAAGAAATCGCAGAAATGTTTAATAAGACTTTTGAACAGGGACTTGATACCATAACCGACAGTAAAGATATGGTATTAGTAAAAGATATTGATATTTTCAGCTATTGTGAACATCATCTTGCCCTCATGTATGATGTGAAAGTTTCCGTAGCATATATTCCCAACGGTAAAGTAATTGGTTTAAGCAAAATCGCAAGAATTGCCGATATGGTGGGTAAACGTCTGCAGCTGCAGGAAAAGATTGGCAGTGACATAGCAGAAATTATGGAAACGGTAACGGAGTCGGAAGACATTGCCGTGTATATTGAAGGCTGTCACAGCTGCATGACAGCAAGAGGTATAAAAAAGAATAACAGTAAGACTATTACCACAACATTCAGAGGCGAATTTTCAAAGGATAAACTACTTCAGATGAAATTCCTTATGGGAATTAATAACAGACCTGCAGATTAAGAAAGGAGAAATTATGAGAGCATTGGTATTATCAAGCGGTGGAGTTGACTCTACCACATGCCTTGGCATGGCTGG
>USTX01000047.1 GCA_900557655.1 uncultured Eubacteriales bacterium | reverse complement strand
AATCTGTAATCTCAACTACCACTTTGTCATTCGTTTTCGCACCAAGGGTTTTGCCCATCGGTATAAAAATGCTATCAGCAAAGCGAGTATCATCAGGCACAACGATATTTCCGCCCGCGTTAAGCGTAAACACGCCCGTTATATTTTTTATGTTATGCTCAATAATTTTGATGATTTCGCCACTTTTTGACTGGTTTTGATGGCCAAATCGCCCGTTTTTGCGTTTTTTGGGCGTTTCAATGCGCACCAAAACAGTGTCTCCATGCACGGCGCCGTTAGTGTTTTTCTCGGCAATAAAAATGTCGTCCACCTCTTTTGCATCTGGCCGAACAAACACATACCCGCGGCTTGTTGCCATAACTTTACCGCGAATTGCGCCGGCATTAATAGGGAGCGTAAACTTGTTTCGCGCCGAACGCACCAGCTTATCTTGCTTAATAAGTTCATCTATCGCGCCCAAAACCGCACGCTTGTCAAACCCCACTTGCGCGCCCGTTATCTTTAAAATTTGATCCTGTGTCCAGAATTTTTGCTTGGATTGTTTAAGGGTTTCAAGCACCATATCAACAAAATTCATAATTCCTCCTTTGATTTAAATATGAAAGTCTTTTTTCATTTCTTTGGCCATCGCCTTTGGCTTGATTATCATCAAGAGCGCCCAAAAGCCAAAAGACACACAAACAAACACCAAACTTGGCCACCTTGCAAGGCTCGGAAAAGCAATAATTTTAACCATAAAATACGCAATCGCAAATATCGCCACATACAATATGCGCTTTGCAAGGCTCATATTAAACGTATTTTTAGTGAAGGCTATCACCGCACACGCAATAACCACCGCGCTCATAACGCACGGCGCCGCAATCGCAAATCCCCAGCCAAATTTAAGCCCCATCGTAAGCGCATTATACGCGTCAATAAAAACTAACAGTACCATTGCGTAAATCCCGCTCATCGGCAGCGCCCTAAGCATATTTCCACCCCGCCTTAACGGGTGGCAAAACATCATATACAGCGCAAATTCGCTTACCAAAACATATGGCACCCACAGCGGTTTTGTCCAGAAAATTAGGTTAACAAAAATGCAAATCGCCGCAATTATAAACGCAATATTGCGTATAAGTTTAAGCGCGCGCTCTTTGTTTATTTCGGTATAGTCATAAATTGGATAACTGCTTGGCGTTGCCTCAACCTTGTCTTTTTCAGCCAAAACGAACTTGCCACAAAGCGGACAATTGGCCAAATCGGTGCTTAACTTTACGCCACAATTTTTACACATTCTTTCCGCCATAAAGGTCCCTCCTGTTGCTTTCAATATAAACGCTTGCTCCAAGTGAAGCTAATTCTTTAAAGAAATCGCGCTCGTTTATCGGCTCGTTTAATTTGCTTGAAATGTTTCCTGACAATTTATCGCCAAACGAAATAAGGCCAACGGCGATAGCGTTATGCTTGCTTCGACCAAGGTTAACTTCATAGTGGTCAATAAACTTCTCAAACTCTGGTGGCGCGTCAACACGACCAATATTAGAAAACGCAAAAGTCTGCAACTTTTCCCCCAAAAGGTTATACGACAAATTCATAACGCCCTTTTTGATGCAAAGCGGCATAAGCTTAATAAACCAGTTTTTTTGCAGATTTACATTACTATTTATGTTTTTTTCAAGGTATTTTCGGTCAATTTTCGCAATTTCAGCCGATATAGTTGAAATAATGGCCTCTAAACTTGCATTTTTGTCGCAAATTGCGATATTTATGTATGAACTGAAATTCCTAAGAGTCTTACTGTCAAACCACGGGCGAAGGTCAATTGGTATTGATATTTTGACCGGTTTTTTACTATTCTTGCGTTTTTTGATAATAACTTGGCACAAAATAAGCCGCCAAAAACGTGGTTAATTTGCAGTCGTATTTTTTCGCGATTTCTTTAACTTCTTTAACGCTTAGGGTGCCCGTGGTGGTGTTAACAATCCCCTCGTCTAAAATTGTGCCGCGAATGTTATACGCCACAGACTCTTTATGGCTGCTTGCCTTTTCATCCGTCGCGTTCTCAAAAAATGAGTCTTCAAGTTCTTCGGGTGCAGGCAAATCCAGATAGTTCAAAACCGCGCCCGTGTACGTAATCGTCTCGCCTTGAAGTTCAAAATACCGCGCCAGCAAAGAATTTAAAAACGTTGTCGCACCACGCCCGTCAGTTATTGCGTGAAAAACCTCAACCGCAATTTTAAAGTCGCTGTAAAGCACTCTCACGCAATGACTTTTACCCCCAAGATTCATACACGAACACGGAAAATTAGTTTCGCGCTCAACTTTCAATTGATTGGGGTTATGCTCAAAATAGTTCCAAAACAAACCCGCCTTTAAATACACGTCAAAGGTCGGAAACCGCGGCATAATGTCGTCAAGCGCCTGCTGCAAAACGTCAGGCCTCACTTTGATTTTTAATACGCACGCAACGCGAAAAACAAAATTCCAGTTCTCTTTAACTGAACTTGGATAAATCGTCGCCGCATTGTCAAGCCTAAACCACCCCGCCCCATTGTTTTTGGTCACTGGCTCTGGCCTTGCTGAAACCGTGTCTAACTCGGCACGCTTAACCCCGCGCGCCTCAACAATTTCTGCCTTGCCCTTTTTTATCTTAAACATAAGTTGCTTTTCTTTTTTTGACATCTTATCGCCTTTATTATTTTAATCTATGTTACTGACAAATCTTAAAAACTTGTCAGTAACTTTACCCGCAAAGACACCCGCCATATCAACCGATACCTTTACATCTTATTTTATCAAATGCAGATAACTTTGTCCAATATATTTACCCCTCACACCCCTTAACCAAATACAAATTTTTAACTCTTATTAAAATTTTCAACAAAAACCCTAAATTTATTCCATCCTACCCCGCCACCAGTTGCCTTAACGCTGCCGTCACCACGGCTAAACCTAACGCTTAGTGATTTTATTTTGTGCGTTTTTAACTATTAATTACAATTTACACAACCGCCTCATTTTCTACCACCCTTATTTTATACCACAACGGTGCCTCCTAGCATAAATGCGTCCATCGCGAACACTGGTCACAGCGCAAGCGTAGACTTGGTGAGCATGAACGTGTTTATGCGCCTCCATCCTTGCAATAAAAACGCGCACAAAAAAAACCTCCAAAAGCGGAGGTTTACTTTCTTCTTTTTATACAAGCTCAACAATAGCCATCTGCGCATTGTCACCACGACGAACTGAGGTTTTAAGAACGCGGGTATATCCACCATTCTGTCCTTTTTCAGTTGCGCGTGCTTCATACTTAGGCGCAAGGTCATCAAACAACTTCTCGATAAGAGGATTTTTAATGCCCTGAGTTCTTGCTTCAAACGCTTCTTTCTTTTCGCCCTTAGCACGTTGTTCTGCCTTAGGGTTTAAGATAGCCATAAGTTTTCTGCGAGCGTTAAGCTTTTTAGCGCCGTCTTTTGAAACTGTGGTTTTAACTTCTTTACCCTTAGCGTCAACAGTAACCTTAGTGTCAGTTACAACGTCTTTATATCCGTCACGAGCAATAGTGATGCATTTTTCAGCAATTCTTGCTGCCTCTTTGGCGCGGTCTACAGTTGTTTCGATGCGGCCATACCAAAGTAAGTCCGTTGCAAGGCCACTAAGCATTGCAAGTCTTTGGTCAGTAGGTCTGCCTAGTTTTTTAGTTTCCATTTGTTTACTCCTTTAATTAGTCTTCCCTAACCTTAAGGTTAAGACCAAGGTCAACAAGTTTGCTTATAACTTCGTCCAGCGATTTGCGACCTAAGTTTTTAACTTTTAACATATCATCTTCGGTTTTTCTTGTTAAGTCTTCAACCGTGTTAATTCCAGCACGTTTGAGGCAATTATAACTTCTAACTGAAAGATCCATGTCTTCGATGCTCATTTCCATAAGTTTTTGAACTTTGTCTTCCTCACGGCTTACAAGAATAGATGTGTTAGCCATTTCTTCAACAAGTTCAACAAAAAGATTTGCGTGCTCAACCAAAAGCTTAGAAGCAAGGCTTATAACCTCTTTGGCTGAAACCGTGCCATTAGTTGTAACTTCAAGCGTAAGCTTATCAAAGTCAGTGCTTTGGCCAACACGAGTGTTTTCAACGTTATAGCTTGCGGCTTTAACAGGGGTAAAGATGCTGTCAATCGCGATATAGCCAATTGGCAAACTTTCATCTTTGTTTTTATCAGCCCCAACGTACCCGCGGCCGCGCCCAACGATAAGCTGCATATCAAGTTCGCCATCTTCTTCAAGCGAGCAGATATACATATCAGGGTTTAAAATTTCAACCTCGTCGTCAGCAGCAATATCTCGCGCCGTAACAACGCCAGGCCCCTTTGCCTTAAGAGTTAATGTTTTCTTGAAATTGCGGTCAGTTTTGGTTGTTTTAACAGCAAGTCCTTTAAGATTTAGGATAATTTCGGTAACATCCTCTTTACAACCCTTGATTGTAGAGAATTCATGTTGCACACCCGCAATTTTGATGCAGGTAACAGCAGCCCCAGGAAGGCTTGAAAGAAGCATTCTTCTAAGCGCATTGCCAATCGTCGTTCCAAAACCCTTTTCAAGTGGTTCTAAGATAAACTTGGCATAACTTCCATTTTCCTCTTCAATACATTCAATTCTTGGTTTTTCGATTTCTAACATAAAATCCTCCTAAATTTAAGATTACTTAGAATAAAGCTCGATAATTAAGTGTTCTTCGATATTAAGGTCAATATCGTCGCGCGCTGGGTTAGCAAGCACTTTACCAGAAAGTTTTTCTGGGTTAAACTCTAACCATTTAGGAACAACCACTCTCGACTCGCGAATTGAAGCAAAGTTGCCTTTTTTCTGTTTGTTTTCTTTAACGCTGATTACATCGCCAACCTTAACTTGATAAGATGGGATGTTAACGCACTTACCGTTAACGCAGATATGTCCATGGTTAACAACCTGACGTGCCTGCATACGGCTTGAACCAAGCCCCATACGATAAACAACGTTGTCAAGCCTTTTTTCAAGAAGGGCAAGCATATTTTCACCGGTTTTACCCTTCATACGCTCTGCTTCTTCGTAATAGTGCCTGAATTGTTTTTCACTTAATGGGCCATAAGCTCTTTTAACTTTTTGCTTTTCGCGAAGCTGAGTTTGATACTCGCTTGGCTTTTTGCGACTTGCAGGGTGAACACCAGGATTAACTGGTCTACGCTCCATTGCGCACTTTTTAGTAAGGCAACGCTCGCCCTTTAAAAAGAGTTTAGCGCCTTCACGTCTGCAAAGTCTGCAATCTGCTTCTGTATATTTTGCCATCGATCTTCCTCCTATACTCTTCTGCGTTTAGGTGGTCTGCACCCGTTATGTGGGATTGGTGAAACATCGCGAATAAGTGTTACTTCGATGCCTTCGTTAGCAAGGCTTCTAATTGCAGATTCACGGCCGTTACCTGGGCCCTTAACATAAACTTCAACGCTTCTTATTCCGTGCTCCTTTGCGACTTTTGCTGCATCTTCAACACTTTGTTGTGCTGCAAATGGTGTGCTCTTTTTTGAGCCCTTTAAAACCAAGTTTACCTGAACTTGACCAAGAAATTACATTTCCTTCTGTGTCAGAAAAAGTAACCAAGGTATTGTTGAATGAAGATTTGATATGAACTTGACCTTTGTCAATATTCTTTGAAACTCTCTTCTTTTTTGTCTTAACTACTGCCATAATTATTTACCTTTCTTACTGCTTCCGCCAACGACTTTTCTTGGGCCTTTTCTTGTTCTAGTATTTGTTCTTGTGTTCTGTCCACGAACTGGAAGACCTTTTCTGTGACGA
>USTX01000046.1 GCA_900557655.1 uncultured Eubacteriales bacterium | reverse complement strand
TTATAACTTTTAATTTTTAAATTAATATTTTATTTTTAAATTAAGCTTTGTAATTATTTTAATCTTTCGATTAATATTTTTAATTATTTAATATAACCTTACTATTTAATTTTTATCAATTTTTATTAATTTATTTTAAAAGTGCGCTTAGCCCCTTTGTGTCTTTACAGCTTGGCGACGCTTTTGCTTTTGAAACAACCTTATAATCAAAGCCGCGCGCTTTAAAAAATTCGTCAACAAGCGGCCTGAATTTACTTGCCATAACCATCTCGGCCGTCGTGTCATCATCAACAACAAGTTCTACTCGTTTGCCATCAACGCCCACCTTTCGCACTTGCTCTATCATTGCAGCCAAACTAAACACCTTTTCTTTTTGCAACCCGCGCACAAGTTCGGCAACCATCTTTACTTCATCGCTTACCCCGCATGTTGCAGTCGCTACCTGCGCCACTAATCTGCTAGTCACGCTATTACCATTTGCGCTTATATTTGTCGCTGCTGTTTTCATTTCAACTTCACTAGCACCTTGCGCCGCTTTTTCAGGGGCACTTGTCACCATTCCAGCCGCCGCAGCGCGATTATTATTTACAGCATTTTCACCATTTAGGCAAAATTGCGTGTTTTTTGCCATATTTTCATTAAAATTTGCCTGATTTTGCAGTTTTTTCTCAATGGCCGCAATCCTTAACAGCGCGTTTTCATTTGCCATGACTTTAATAAGATTGCATTCTAATACTACGCGCGGCTGAACGCTGTATCTTAAATCTTGCTCAACTGAACTAAGAATTTCAATCGCCGCCATCGCCTTGTCAAGCTGTAAAGATTGCTGTTTCATAACCTCAAATTGTTTGTCGCCAACAATCACCATTTCGCGCGCATGCTCGGGCACCGTTGCAATCAAAACAAGGTCGCGGAAATACGAAATTATATCTTTTGCAAGCACGGCCGCACTTTTCCCGCTTGAAAGCACCTTTTCAAGCGCGACAAGCATTTCGCCAACGTTGCCCGCAAGAACACGGCTTACAATCTCGCCGATACTATCTCGCCCCGCAACGCCCAGCACCTCGGCCACTCCCGCCGCCGTCAAGTTGTTGCCACAAAACGCAATACATCTATCAGCCACCGACAACGTGTCGCGCACACTGCCTTCGCCCGCCCGCGCAATGATATTAACCGCCGCAGCCTCAGCATTTATCGCATTTTCTTTACAAATTCGAGTTAATAACTTAACCAAATCGTCAACACTAACCAGCCTAAAATCAAAGCGCATACACCTTGAAAGAATGGTGGCCGGAAGTTTATGAACCTCCGTCGTCGCCAAAATAAACACAACAAATTCAGGTGGTTCTTCAAGCGTTTTTAAAAGCGCGTTAAACGCATTGACGCTAAGCATATGAACTTCGTCAATAATATAAACTTTATATTTCCCATTAACCGGCGGATACTTAACCTGCTCTCTTAAATCGCGAATTTCGTCAACGCCGTTATTGCTGGCCGCATCGATTTCAACGATGTCGATATTGCCATTACCAAGTTTGCACGGTTCGCACTTCCCGCACGCAATCCCCTTTTTCGGGTTTTGGCAATTAATAGCACGCGCAAAAATCTTCGCCGTACTGGTTTTTCCTGTACCACGGCTGCCCGTAAAAAGATAGGCATGGCCAATCTTGCTCATCTCTATTTGATTGCACAGTGTTTTAACAATCGGCGCCTGACCAATAACCTCGTTAAAGGTTTGCGGCCTATATCGCCTGTATAACGCTTGATACATTTAGCCTCCTAAAAACGCAAAATTTAAAGATTTTTAATAAAAAATGACCAAATTTTGCCGTTTTATTATAAGAATTGCAGTTTTATTGCCTTAAATTTACAATGCTTTTTTATTCATTGCGCGGCTTGTTGTCAATTTTAACTTACCGTATTTGCTTTGCTTTGGTTTTTATGCGTTGAATAGTGTTGTCTATCTGCTTGACCGACTTTTCTAGGTGCGCCGCAATCTGTGACTGGCTGTCTCCTTGCAGATACAGTTCAAGCACCTCTTTTTCAGATGCACTTAGAACCTTGTTAAGATTTTTGATAAGCTCATTGTTGGTTTCTTTGCTTAGTATAACACTTTCGGGGTCCTGCGCGCAACCAATTGCTGACAGGTTATTAAATTGAAGCTCAAACTCTTCATCGTCACCATTCTTTTGCGTAAAACTTACATAGTTATTAAGCGCCTGATTTTTTTGCGTGTTAGCATGCTTAATCGCGTCCAAAATTTGCCTTTTAATACATACTGACGCAAAGACCTTAAACTCGTGGCTATCAAATCCGCCGCGCGACAAGTCAAAATTTTTGATGGCGTCAAGAAGACCGATCATACCCTCTTGATACAAATCATCTTGCTCGCCGCCCGCAAGAAAATAACTCCTGCTAATCGCGCGCACCAGCCCCTTATTTTCTTCTATTAAATTTTCAAATTCAAGTTCGGTCAACTTTTTACCAACCTATTTTTTATTTAGTCTTTGGCGTACCACTTCATATAAAACAACGCCGCAACTTACACTCGCATTAAGCGAATTAACCTTTCCAAACATCGGCAGTTTAACAAGCCGTGAAACACCCTCGCCCTCAGCGCCAACAACAATGCCCACGTTGCCCGTAAGGTTGGTGTTATAGATAAGTTCGCCATCCATATCGGCCGCATAAACCCAAACACCCGCCGCCTTTAACTCGTCAATCGCAGCTGACAAATTAACCACCTTACAAACCGGCACGTGCGCAATCGCCCCCGCGCTAACTCTGGCCACCGTTTCGTTTACCACGGCCGACCTATTTTTAGGTATAATAACCGCAGTCGCACCAACACACTCCGCAACACGAATAATAGACCCAAGATTATGCGGGTCAATCACATTGTCAAGAATAACAAAAAGCATATCCGCACCACTGTTTTTCGCGCTTGCTAGCACCTCACTAAGGTCGCTGTAAACAAAATCACTGCCCATGGCGATTATCCCTTGATGGTGCCCCGTTTCGCTAAGTTTGTCAAGCGCCTGACGAGAAACAAACTCAACCTTTAAATGCCTTTCTCGCGCCGACGTTACAATTTCGCGCAATTTTGGGTCAAAAGTCTTGTCTTCAACCATAATTTTTTCAATCGTCTTGTTAGAGTTTAATAACTCAAAAACTGCATTTTTGCCTTCAAATTTCATAATTTTACCCTCATTTTTGTATGTTTTTCTAATTTTACTGCGTTTTTTGCACTTTTTTCAAATTTGTTTCTTCTTCATTTTTAGGGCTTTTAACCACATCTTTCGCCCTCAAAATTTTCGCCCCTACGCCAAAAAACCCAAAACTTTCATTATTCATTAAACGCATTTATAATTTTTTGCATTACTTTTTCAATTTTTCCATCTTGCCCAGACAAGCGCCAAAACCCCAGCAGCGCCTCAAACGCCGTTGCATAGCGATAGTCAATAACGCTGTAATTTTTGGCCGTTGAGTGCGTGTGAGTATTGCGCGCGCGTTTGCAAATATCGCGCTCTAAGTCAGTCAAATCGCACTCTATTATTTTAAGGCTCTCTGCCTGCGCGTGTGCGTTCACAATTTTGTTAACATTTCGCGTGATCGCGTTGACTTTTAACTCTGTAGTTTTAGAAAAATATTCCCTAAGCCACAAACTTTCAACCGCATCACCAACCAGTGCCAAACACAGAGGCTGCATAAGACACGCCTTTTTAATCAGTTCTTCTTGTTTCATAACCTAATTATACCATAATTCTTTCGCCGCTGCAACAAAAACAAAAAAATAGCGCGACTCAAACTGTGGCAACCCCAAAAAACATCTTTTTGCGGCTCACATTCATTCGATCCCGCGCCATTTTTATTCAATTTTCAACCTTACCCGCCCCTAAACACAAGGCGTTTTTGAATACTTACTTATCTTATTTCAGCCTTATACATACCCAACATTGATGTTGCGTAATCGATAAATGTATAAACATTATTATCATTTGTGTTTAAATCAAAAGCATCGCCAGGCGTTTGATGATTAAATGTATCCCAAGCGGTAATAAAATTATTTGACTCAAATATTTCTAAATCATTTAGCAATTTTGAGTATTTTAAAATATTTTTTGTATAAATATATGCTACATTATATTTTGTAAACAATATTTCATCCTTTGCAAAGTGAGACGCAGCTCCAAACGACGCAACCCCACAGTTTTTAAATACTTTTAAAAATTTGTTAAAAATATCTTTTAATTCTACTTTGAATAACCCATCTATATAATATACATTATAATGGAACGCCCGCAATTCTTCCCCTTGTAATTCTCGCTCTTCATCAATCGAAAGAGGACTTTCTAAAATAAAAAAACAAGGCTCGTCTAAACTATCAATAAAAGAATACAGTAATTTATCATATTTTTCTTTTGAAATATTAACAGTTATCCTGTTGTCCTCAACCATATATGACTCTTTAATTTTTTCACTATTTCGAACCTTAAAACATTCTAAAAAATTCACTCTCCACCTCTTATATTCTTTATTTTTATACTTGTGCTTTTGCAATAAGCATAATTACCTTTATTAACGCTACTGTATTGCACTAAAAAAATAATATCATTTTTTATTCCAACAGCCAAATAATTTATTAAATTTTTCATTTCTAAACATTTATAAAGCCAAGCGTGTTTGTCATTTTGGCGGGGGCAGGCGCATAAATTTAAGTATGGCAAAACGCGTTTGTAATTTGAAAATAAAATCAGTTTTGGCGGTGATGTTTTGTTTGGCGCTGTTGATATCGTCAAGTGCGGCAACGGCACTGGTGACGGCTTCAAGCGTTCAGGTTCAAGACGCCCCAAGCATAGGCTATACCATCGTTGTGGACCCCGGCCACGGCGGCATGGACCCCGGCAGTATTGGCAAAAAATCTAAGGTGAAAGAGGCCGAAATCAACCTTAAAATCTCTAACGTTCTTGTTAAACTTTTGCGGTCAGTGGGCATCACGGTGGTTATGACGCGCACCAATGAAAACGGCCTTTACGGTCTGTATTCAGCGAACTATAAAAAGCGCGATATGGCAAAGCGCAAAGAAATTATCGAGCAAACCAAGCCAAACATGGTTGTAAGCGTGCATATGAACAGCTTTACTAACACCAAACTCCGCGGCGCGCAAGTTTTTTATGACAAGCATAGCGAGATAAGCCGCGAACTGGCGCTGTCTATCCAAAAATTCTTTACCGATGAGCTGCCCGCAAGCGACAAGGGCGTGTCAATCGGCGACTATTATATGCTTAAATGCACCGCCGCGCCGTCAGTTATCGCTGAATGCGGATTCCTTTCAAACCCTGAAGACGAGCAACTTTTACTTGACGAAAAGTACCAAACCAAGGTCGCCACCTGCATCTATAAAGGCATAATGAATTTTTTAAACATCTAATTTTAAACAGAACTTATGACACATTAAAAAGTAAAAAACAATAAACATTACACTAAAAAGCCTTGCAAAATGGGCTTTTTTGTTTTATAATTTTGGTATGGACAAAGAACAAATCGAACAAAACAAATCTACATTCTTAATGCTCGCGCGCGACGATATAAAGCGCGATGGGATTGAAGCGCTGCTATCATGGCTTGAAGCAAGCGATTTTTTCACGGCGCCTGCCAGCACTAAGTTTCACCTAAGCGAAGAAGGCGGCTTATGCGCGCACAGCATAAATGTTTATGAACGTCTTGTGCGCCTTTGTGAAGCCGAATGGGGAGAAGACGGCTTTAACCGAGAAAGCGTTGCCATTATCGGCCTTTTTCATGACCTCTGCAAAACCAACATCTATAAGGTTGAGATGCGCAATGTTAAAGAAAACGGAGAGTGGGTTCAAAAGCCGTATT
>USTX01000045.1 GCA_900557655.1 uncultured Eubacteriales bacterium | reverse complement strand
CAAAAACAATCGCCCCAACGTCGTCGCGGTTTAGATAGGGCTTTAAAGTTGCGCAAACATATTTAGTAACAGTGCGCGCAGGCAACTTTCCGTATGGCGCGTGTTTATTGTCTGCCACGTAAATATAAGACAAAGTTGGGCACAACGAAAGCGTCACCGCAAGCGTCGAAAGCCCGCCGATACCACTGTCAAAAAACACAACTTTTTTATTCATAATATATATTATGATTAGACCATACTGCAATGACATTATACATTTAGCCGCATTTCAACTTTCAACTTTAAACTTAAAAAAGCCCCGATAGAGGGGCTAAATATGTAGTGTAAAATTAATTTGGTTACTCGCAATCGCTATTATCTTACCGTGACTTTACTGCGGGCGCGAATAATCAAAACAACAAGCGTTATGCCAAGTGCGCATCCAACAACGATAAGGATAATACCCGCTGCGTTTTGCTGTTGCGTTATTTTAAAACTAAGGGTAGTGGTGTTGTTCATTGCGTCCACCAGTTCAACACGATAGCTTCCAAGGTCGCTGTAACTTAGGTTATAGTTAAGCGCGTTGGTTATGTTTTGGTTATAAATAGTGGTGTTTAAAATTGTGTTACCATCGCGCGTTACCCGAATTTTAAGGCCGACCTCGTCAGTCGCTACGCCGGTTAAAGTCAGGTTTACGGCGCCGTTGGTGCGCTTACCATTTTCAATGCCCGAAATTGTTGGCGACGAGTTGGCAATATAGAGGTTAAACCTTGACCCAACAAAGCCCAAAAGCCCAAAATCGCTTGCTGTCGTGTTGCCAAGCCCGCCGTACGTTATCCCCGTTGGGTTAGAGGCGTTTGAAAGATAATCTTGCCCAAATTCATAGGTTTTAACGATGTTATAGGTGATATTATCTGTCTTTAAAGGATATTCAGTGTTGTTGTACGTGTAAAGCGAGCGAATGCCCTTTAAAATCTGGAAGGGCAGCATAAGCGTTTTTTGAGTGGCGGGAACGCTTAAATTGTCAATCAGGTCAATATAAATATCGTGCGACGCTTCGTCAGTTATCAAAACCGAAAAGTTTTTCGCGGCCGAGGTGTTAGTGTTTGTGTAATACGTTGCCTCGCCCCTTAAAACGCTTCCGCTTGTTCCGCTGTCGCCTTTTTCAGGGATGAAGTAGTTGCGCGTGTAAATTGACTTAACGTGCGCGCTGTCTACGTTATAAAAGTTAAGTTGAACCGAGCGGTTTACGCGCTGGCGTTGTTCGCTTGGTTTGGCCGTGCTGGTTGAGGTATAAAACCCGTCGCTTACAAGATAGTTCTTGATTGGATGCATGGGGTCTTCAACGCCGTTTACACGCCTAGGGGATACCGATACAGCCGTGAAATAAAATCCGCCGAAAATTGTAGTGTTTTTAACAATAAAATTAAACTCTTGCATATTAGAGCGCGCGTTAAGACCGTTATCAACTATGTCATTTAGGTCGGTTGGCTTGCTGCCTGTGTAAGAATCGTCATAAAGGCGCACCTTGTATTCACCCGAAGTGCTAAACGAAAGGGTAAGGGTTTTGGCCGTGCTGTCATACTGCACCTTGTCAGTTATGTCATTTTGAAGGTAGCCAGCAATAGTTGCGTCGTTTAAAAGCTCGGCTTCTTCTTTACCGCTAAGCCCCTTAAAATAGTCAAGCGCAGCGCTGTAATAGTTGTTATATATTTTTATATCGCCCGAGGTCAATTTGATTGCCATTGCGTACCCTTTGCCATTGTGCCAAAAGTCAACATAAAAGTTTTTGGCGCCCTCAAAAAGGTTAAGGTTGGCAAGAGGAATGGTTAGGCGCACTTGGTCGCTATAAACTTGGTTCTCGCCCGGATAGATGATGTTTGACGTGTCACTGCCTTTTACAGACTTCCAGTCAAACCCGATGCTGTCCGTTTTAAGGGTAGGGAACTGAAAGATATAGAACGCGGCCGCTTTTGTGCCTTCGCGAGGCAGGCGGTTACTGTCGATATACGTGTAGGTATAGGTGTATTTTATCCTAAAAAATTGATTTTGTTTTGTTGCAGACGCACCAAAAATTGGGCTGCCTGGGGTATAGTCAATTGCTGTTCCGTCTTTTTTGGTAACATTAAGGCTGTTAGGCGTTGCTGTTATAATGGTGTTGTTGTCGTTGTCAGTTAATTCTTTAATCTTACCAGTGGTATTGTCAAAGCTGTACGCGGTTGTTTCAATAACAAGCGTTTTGGCATTAGGGTCAGTAAGCGGTACGTAGTTAATGCTAAACGCACCAACAAGATACAAAGCATTAACATTGTGTTTGACGTCATTAAACTCTTCTGGGCTGCCGGAATTCGCGATGTTTTCATAAAGCGAAAGGTCAGTAAGTTGACTAAAATCGTTTGCACTTATGCTTACGCCGCTTTGAGAAATGCTTAGGTAATTAAAATAGGTTGTTGCTTCGGCTTTAAGGTCTTCAACGCTTTGGTTTACGGAAGTGTCCTCCGCGCGCACAGCCGCGATTTTTGAAGGTGTTAAACAACCCAAAAAGGCGGGCAAAAGCCCACCGATTGCAAAAATAACAGCAAGTATTACGTGTTTAAAACTTGGTTTTTTCATTATTTTTCCCTTTATGTTAGTTTTATCCAATAGTTATGTTTTTAATCTAATTAAGCGGCGTGCCTAAAACAATGGCGTTACGCTTACGGATATCATAGAAAATGGCCTGCTCGTTAAGGCGCCTGCCAGGCACAAACGGCGTTTCCATCTGGCCATATTTATATACTGTGCCTTGAAGCTTAAATGCCGGCGTGATAACAGAGCGAACAGGGTAATATTGGAAGATTTTTGTTATGTTTTCGCCAAGCGGAATCTTGTCAAGGTCACTTGCATAAACAAGCGGACGCGCCTGATAAGATGTGCTGGTTGAAGGGCCGTTAGACCGTCTTTGCCTTTAGATCCGCTGTTAAGGCTTGAAACCTCGATAGTGTAGTTGCCAAGCTCTTTTGAAAACTGTTCACGTGTTTCAAGGTCAGGCGTACCATAAAACATAGTAGCCTTGCATTGTCCGCGAACGATAGATGCTGTTTCTTTGCCATAAACATTGTCAAGCTGAGCATAACTTTGAATGGCCATATTAAGATAAATCCAGCGCGAACGGGCAACGGTTATCATCTTGTCAAGCTGGCCAACTTTTGGCATATTGGCAAACTCATCAAGGATATAAAACATTGGGCGTTTTAAGTGTGCCATTTGGTCACTGTTAGTTTTTTCATTAACTCGCGCCTTTCTTACAAACTCTTTATATGATTGCGAAATGCAAACGCTTGCAAGGCTGTATCGCGTTGCGCGCTCATCAGGAATTTTAATAAAAAACGCCGTTGGACGGTCATCAAACTGGTCAAATTGAAGCTCGTTTTTGCTTGTTAAAAGGCAGATGCCATTATCCGCGAACATACTTAGCTTATTAGCCAGCGTTGACATATAGCCATCACGTGTTGTTTTTGCCTGCGACTGAGTTATATGAACGGTAAGCTGACGCGTTTTTGAAACTGGGCTGCGGCCGTTAAAGTATTGCTTGATGTATTCAAAATCGTTTTCTTTGTTCATCGCGATTTTATACGCGTTATAAAAGTTGTATTTTTCGATGGTCATACCAAGCTTTTCATTTTCGCTGTCTTCAAGCATGGCAATCAAAATAGCCTTAAAATAGTCACGCGCACCATCTTCCCAGCTTGATTCTTTTTCGTTAGTGGTAGGGCAGATAGCACCGCAAATATCGCTTAAATCCTCAAAGCAATCGTCGCGAATTTTGGCCTTTTCAACCTCAACCTCAACAAGAGTATCTCGAAGGTCGCCAAACGCCTTGCCCGAAAACTCAAACCACTCTTGGCTTGACACGTTGCCAACCTTGATAAGGTTAGGATATTTTGAAAACGGGTCGTTAATGTGTTTTAAAATAGTCTGTTCAAGGTGTAACTGCTTTTGCCAGTTTTTATAGATAAATTCAAGCGGATTCCAAAGCAAACTATTATATGGGTCAACAAGGTCAAGAAGTTTAACGTCATAGCCGCTGTCTTTAAGTTTTTGACTATGGTGGCTGTAAATCTCGCCCTTAGGGTCAGTGATAAACATCGACGGTTTGTTTTTATATTCGCTTATAATTTGAACGGCTGGTTCAACAAACGAAACGGTTTTACCAGTACCCGTTGCACCGATTATCAAGCAGTGACAGTCAGGCGTTAACCTAACTTTAAGATGCCCCTTATGAAATTTGGCATAAAAGGGTATACCGCGAGATGAAATGTTTTTAAGCTCGTTGAAATCAATACCCTTAAAGGCCTTTTCAAGTTCAGCATCCGTCATAAAATGCTGATTTTCAAGCTCGTCTTTGCCTTTCATCTTTGGCTTAGACTTGTCGCCGCCAACAACAAAGTTTAACAGGCCAAAAACAAGCGCCAATCCGCCGATTACAAAAAATATTGTTTGAGTTTTAGGCGCCCAAAGAAATTCGGGGATAAGATCCATCGAAAAGGTTTTAGCGTCAATAAGCATGGCAAAAACAACGCTTAGAATATAGCTAAGCGAGCCAAAAACCAATATGTACATAAAAACGTTAATAAATTTGGTAGGTTTTTTATCTTTACCCATTTTGTTTCTCCTTAGATAGTAGTGGTTATTTAGTGAGTGTATGTGTCAGCGGATGAGATTGTATTCGGTTGCTTGCCTTTGGCAACTGTAAATGTCATTACGAGGAGGCAAGGCCGACGTGGTAATCTCAGCCGCATTTCAACTTTAAACTTTCAACTTTGTTTAAACGCTGTCTGCCCAGTTTGAAAGAGGCTCGCGCAGAGCATACAAAAGAATGATTAAAATCAAAACAACAACGGCACCAATAACAAAACTTATAAGGCGTTTTTGCGCGGCCTTACGCTCGTCACCATTTTCGGCCTTTGAATACCCAACGCCTAAGATAATTGAATAAATCAAACTAAGCAGGCCAACAACGCCGATTGCATATGGCCCCAAAAGGTCAATCGCGCGATAAATAGGGCCAACTGTTGCGTTGTCTGCCAAGATGTGACCAAGCCCCGCGCTTAAATATTGAATTAAATAAGACATAAAAATCCCCTTAAAATTAGTATTAATTAATATTAACACAATAAATCAAAATAGGCAAATGATTTTGATTAAATAAGCTTAACTATTTAAAAATAAAAAAGAAAAATAATAAATTATTTCAAATTAAAAAAAATAAAACAAAAGAAAATAAAAAATTAAAAAAGTGCGTAAAATCGTTTGCGTGAGGCAAAAATTTGTGATACCATAAAGTCAGTAATTAACTTAAAGGAGAAACAAAATGAAATTTATGCAGTTTATGCAAAGTGCCGCTTTAAGACTTCTTGCTGCAAGCGATGGTGCCGGCGAAAATGTTGTTAACAAAACTTGGGAAGCGTTCCAAAAAGTGTTTAACACGGTTATGCCAGTTCTTTTGGGTGTTGTTGGTTTGTTTGGTATTATTTATTGCATCGTGTTGGGCGTTAACTATGCAAAAGCGGAAGACACGAATGCTCGTGAAGAAGCTAAAAAGAGATTTGTTGGCGCGATCGTTGGTATTGTTGTTGCAGCAATTTTGATGGCAATTATCTGGATCGTTTTGGGTTCAGGTGCGCTTAGCGGTTTGTTTAAAGCAGACAGCGGCACGGTTAAAACCTAGTCAGTTTAGATAAAATTTTATTTGATTTTTAAAGGTCACAATTGTGGCCTTTTTTGCGTTTTAATCAAAACGCGTGGCAAGGGCGAAAAAGGCGGGTAAAAAAGCGGCTGAGATTGCCTTCGGTTGCTCGCAATGACAACTATAAATGTCATTACGAGGAACTAAACATAGACACGCGCTAGCGTGCTCGCCAAAAATTTTAGAATAAAATTTGAAGGCGAA
>USTX01000044.1 GCA_900557655.1 uncultured Eubacteriales bacterium | reverse complement strand
GCTAAGGCGTGTTGCGCCAGTTCGGCCGTGCCCGGAGTGTTCAAGCCGGTGTGTTTTGACGATATGCACCTTGTTGACGGCGGGCTTGCAAACAATGTGCCCGCAGACGTTGTTAGAGAGATGGGCGCGAACATCGTTTTTGCGGTTGACGTTAACCCAACGCGTGGGCGGGGGACGGACTCGCTTAAACTGTTTAGTATGCTTTCGCAAACAGTGGGCGTTATGATGCAGGCTAATGTTGAAAATAAACTACGCTTTGCTGACCTTGTTATTATTCCGCCGCTTGGTGAATTTAGTTCAACTAAACTTGGCGACGTGAAAAAGATGATAGACATTGGCTATCACGCGGTTATGGACAAAAAAGATGAAATTATAAAACTGGTTGGGAATAAACCAAGGATAAAGGATAAAATAATATGGCGAATAAATACAACGAAAAGAAGAAAAAATCATTCCTGACGCGCTGTCTGCTTGTTTTTATTTTGGCGGTTTGTTGCGGTGTTTCAATTATTTTTAGCAAGCCGATTGAAAAGGCGCTTAAAATTGGCGACAATACGGCGTCTATCGGTGCGGACGTGTCAGTAGTCAATCAAGGCAAACTTAAAATACACTACATCAGCGTGGGGCAGGGCGATAGTACGCTTATTGAACTCCCCGACGGCACCACGATGCTTATCGATGCGGGGACGCCTGACGAAAAGCTGTCAGCCAATCTGGTTAACTACATCAAGGGCGTTGTGCCAAGCGCGAAGATTAACTATCTTATTTTAACGCACAGTGATGACGACCACAGCGGCGGCATGCCCGAAATCTTAAAGAATTTTGAAATTCAAAACATTTTCAGGCCGTTTCAAATCGCGTGTACCTCAACGTATATAAGCAACAAAAACTGGCCGAAAGCAGCTATCGCCGAAGACGATTTGGCGGGGTATTTTAACACCGATTGCGAACTTACAGACGAAAACAATTGGCTTACGGGGCGGGCTATTAATCAGGCCTATCGCGACTTTATCAAAAATGCATACACCACCGAAGAGTGGACCAATGAAGACACATCGGTTGTTAAGCCAACAATAACGGTTAGTTTCGAGGGGCTTGTTATATCAAGCCGAAACGCCAGCGAAGAGTTTAGCATTAACTTTTATGCGCCGCTTATTGACGACAGCGCTGACCTTGGGGGCGGACACTTTATTGCGGGCGTAACGCAAACACTTGGCAGACCCGTTAAACACTATACGGGCAAAAACAACGCCAGCCCGATTATGCTTTTAGAGTATAAAGAAAAGAGTTTTGTTTTCACAGGAGATGCCGAAAAACAGGTTGAAAATGACTTTTTAAATAAATACAAAACTAATACCGACGTGGCTGAAAAGTTTAAAAATGTTGACGTTTATAAGGCGGGACACCATGGCAGTTCTACCAGTTCCACGGCTAATTTTTTGGCGTTTTTAAACCCGAGTTATACCGTTGTAAGTTGTGGCAAAAATAACAGTTATAAACACCCAAGTGCGGCGTTTTTGGAAAGGTGGGAAGCGCAAGTTTCAACCCAAGGCACGGCGCGAAAACAGACGGAGCCGCTTAGAACCGATATTAATGACACGATAATTTTTGCGGTTTTATCGGACGGGCAGTTGGTGTATACCGCGGGGGTAGTGGGCGACGCGTTTGTTATCTATTGGTGGTATATTGCGCTTGGAATTTTCGCCGTTGGCACCATAATAATCTTTACGACGCGCGTTTATAAAAATAATGCTGTTAAAACCGCGAAATCGGCCGTAAAATCAACTAAAAAGGCGCAAAAAATTGTTGACAAATATAAATAATAATACTTTCTTAATCATACAAATTTGTTGCCTTTAAACCAATAAATATATTTATATTAGTATAAGAATTATGTACCGAAAAAATATAGGGCGTTTTTTAGTAAAGCGCTCTAATTTTTTTGAATTTAATTTAATAATTTTTGATGAATCTTTAACGTAATTGCGTAGACAAAAAAATAATTTTAAAAATTTTTAAAAAAGGGGTTGAAATGATTAAAAAAGTGTGTTAATATATGCAAAATTCAACTGGGGGTTTATGCAAATGGAAGTAAGAAAAAGTTGGATAGAAGCAAACGAGTTAATTGCGCGCAGAAGGGACTTTGAGATAAAACAAGAGCTTTGTGGAAGTGGAAGGGGTTATAAAAAACTAAGCGACTTTATCGAGAAGCGCGACAGGGCAATTGCCGAGCGTGAGCCAGCACTTGAGCGCAGAAGAGAAAAGCTTAAAATGGCGCAAATGCGAAAGGTTGAGGCCGCCGTTGAGCGCGATATGTAGTTTAGTTAATTACGTAAAAATAAAAATCAAATAAACAAAAACCTTATTCATATCGAATAAGGTTTTTTTGATGTTGATTTTTTTGATTTGCACGCTTATGCGTGAGGATCAAGCGGCTGGGATTGGCACGTCGCTTGCGCTCCTCGTAATAACTATTGATTATTTATGAGTTTAATAAGGCGCTTTTTGGCGTAACTTTCGGCGCGAGTAAAGAGGTCACGCGCGCGGTCAGGGTTCTTTTTAGAAAGCGTGAAATAGCGGCTTTGCGTCATAATAAAGTCGGTATACGCACATGTTGGGGCAGGGGCGTCAATGGTAAGCGGTTGTGGTTTGTTTGGGTTAAAGCGATAGATGTTAAAGTATCCGCTTAAAACGGCCTGCTTTTCTTGGTCAATTGACTTGCTCATATCGGTGCCGTGATTTATGCATGGGCAATACGCGATAATGATAGCGGGGCCCTCGTGTTCGTTAGCCTCGATAAACGCCTGAATGGTGGCGGGCATATTTGCCCCTAGCGCCACTTGCGCGACGTAACAATTTGGATAGTTTTGAGCAATCGCGCCAAGGTTTTTCTTTTGTGTTTCTTTACCGCTTGCAGCAAACTTGGCTACCGACCCCATTGGCGTGGCCTTGCTTGCTTGGCCGCCCGTGTTGCTGTAAACCTCGGTGTCAAGCACTAAGACCTTAACATTTTCGCCCGAACTTAAAACGTGGTCAAGGCCGCCAAAACCGATGTCATACGCCCAACCATCGCCGCCGACGATCCACGTGTTGGTGTCAGCAAGGCTTGATTTAAGTGCCACCAGTAGCCCAAGATTAGGGTTGGTTTGGCCCTCGGTTTCAGCAAGCGCCGCGATGTCTTTTGCAAGGTCGTTGCTCTTTTTAGGCATATTTAGCCACGAAAGAAGAAGAGGTTTTAGTTTTGCGCTTACAAGATTGTTGTTTATAAGAGTTTTGACGACCTCTTCAAGTTGTGCGCGTGCCTCTTTGCGGGCTTTGTGTATCCCAAGGCCAAACTCGGCATTGTCTTCAAACAAGCTGTTCGACCAAGCGGGGCCGTGACCTTTCTTGTTCTTCGAATACGGGCAGGTAGGCGCGCTTCCGCCGTAGATTGACGAGCAACCCGTTGCGTTTGCGATGACCATTCTGTCGCCGAAGAGTTGGGTGATGACCTTGATATAAGGAGTTTCGCCGCAGCCTGCACATGCGCCCGAGAACTCAAACAAAGGTTGTTTGAACTGGCTGCCTTTGACGGTGTTGACGTTGAAGTCCGCGGGGGTGTCGGGAAGATCGACCGAGTAATCCCAGTTTTTGTCTTCGCCGTTCTTCAAAGCGTCTTCCAAGGGGATCATGGTAAGGGCTTTTACCTTTGCGGGGCAAACGTTCGCGCAGCTTCCGCAACCGGTACAGTCAAGGGCGGAAACCTGCATTCTGTATTTGAAGCCCTTAAAGCCCGTCGCGTCCTTCGTAACGAAGGTTTCGGGAGCGTTTTCAAGAACTTCCGCGGGTTGAAGCACAGGGCGGATTGCCGCATGCGGGCAAACGAACGCGCACTGGTTGCACTGGATGCAGTTTTCGGGGATCCACTGCGGTACGTCCACCGCGATGCCGCGCTTTTCATACTGAAGCATCAGATCTTTGGCCTTCTGAAAAGCATGCAGTTTGATATCCAGCAGACTGCTTGGCTGCTGTGGCTCAACAAGCAGTTCACTGATGGCTAAAACAAGTGAAAAGTCCCAATTTGAGATCATGGCTTATGCACCTCCTCTACGGGGCAGGGGAGTGCCGAAGCACTCCCCTGCAAAAAACGGTTATTTCCTCAAATAAACACAATGAACGCAAAGTCAATTACCCCATTCTCATCAGCGTGTGTATAGCAGGTATAGCCGCCATCGCCGAAACCGGACGATGAGACCGCACCATAAGGCAACACGCCGGCTGACATCTTGCTGAGTGTGATGTCGCACACATGGCGATACCAGAGATCACCAATAGCGAAACCCGGTGCAGGCAGTTCCTCAAAAACCGTATCGTTCTGATAGAACGCATCATCAAAGAACCCTGCCTGTCCGGAATCAACGCCGACCTCAAATGACTGCTCGACACATTTGCACGCCACTTTGCGCACTTTGCCTAAGCGGATCACATTGAAATCTGGACCAGTATCCTTATGACGGACGGCAAGGACGGCACAGCGTGTGCCCCATTCGCCTTCATCCGTCTTCAGGACGCCTGCCTCCCAAGTCCCGAGTTTGCAATGGTCAACGGTGCCACAGCACCAGACATCACGCTCGTAACAGGGGTCGCTGACACGCATGACTGGAGAAGTCATCTCAAACTCGCCAAGGTCGATAAACTCGCAATTCCGTTTCATGCCTACTGCACCTCCTTACTGCTGCGCCGCCGCGCGCTGCTCACTCAGCAGCTTTCTGGCGTCGCGAATCAGCTTCGGGCCGTAAGTCAACTCCCACGACTCAATGAATCGTGTCGTGCGGTAGACAAGATTGAAGAAGTCCAGATCGTTGATGTTGACATACACAGAGCGCTGCTTTTTGTAGGTGCCCGACTTGATATGGGTGCCTCCCGTCGCAGTTTTCTCTTTGACAGCGCGGCCGTTTTCCACGATGACGCACCAAGGATAATTTCTGGGCTTTCCATCGTTTCCAACCGACGCACGCTTGACCGAGAGCTTTGTCACCGTACTCAGCCCATGCTCGTCCGGCTCACCGAAGATCTTATCCTCCGTGAAGTCGAAGCGATCCAGATCGTTCTGCATTCTACTGAGAACGAAGGGGAAAAATCCAGGGGAGAGATTCGCTGTGACACGAACGGTCTTGTCGCCAGTACCGTTGGAGTAATCCTGCAGCACGACGCCAATGCAGGAGTAGGCCCGGAACCCGTCCGACTGCTCCTCGCCCTGAGCGTGCATGTGTGCGTAGTACTCAACCGGTGCCGGCTTGAGCTTGTCCGTGAACTCACACAGTTTCTTATTGGTCATGTAGATTGCGATCTGATTCTGAATACGGTTGTCTTCCACTTGGACATCCCTCACTTTCAATCTTCATAGAGCAAGTCGTTGAACTCGCTGACATAAGTAGCTTCCGGCGTGAACTCCGTCGAAGTCACCTTGGCCCCGTCCACCGTGATCGTGTAGTAGGACATGCCGCCCTCGACCACAGCGAACATCTTGCCATCGAGGTGATAGCCTCGTTCAGATAACCACCCGGCAATGAGCTCGATCCAGTCCGTGATATAGTAGGACTTCTCAGCCTCATTCCATCCCAGATAGGAGCGGCCATTGTTCGGATCGTTGAGCAAGACAAGGTCACAGTACAGGCTCGGGCACGGATTGGGCGGCTTATTCATGCTGAATTTATTGTCGAGTCCTTCCGGATATGGGCCGGCCTCATGAAGTCTTCGATTGAGATCAGGCGTCTCCACGGGAATGAAGAATGCGCCTTCCTCACCGAAGTCTCCGTCGCCAAACAGGCTCATAGGCTTTCGGTCCTCCAGATCAGGAAACAGCGTATGGAGCGTCTTCACATTGCGCTTCATATGCCGAATGTCCATGAATTGCTTGAGTCTGGTAGCCAGCGGCTCCTCAACGCAGGGTGTGATGCGGATCGCGCCGGTGAAATCTGTATTTGTTCCCATACCTTACCTCCCGGCTGTCCTGGAGTATCTCTCCAGGACAGCTTTGTCATAGCGGCAGATCGGGATCTCAACATATCCACTGC
>USTX01000043.1 GCA_900557655.1 uncultured Eubacteriales bacterium | reverse complement strand
TTACCACCTCAACCTTTGGCGGCGTAACAATGCCAAACATCATAAACACAACCACGCCAGCAATTGCATATATAAACGCCGCAATGCACGCAACAAACGCAAGCGTCTGCGTGTTGTGATAAATCTTGGCGTTGCCCTTTTTAGAAAAGTCAAGGTTGATTTCTTTGCCATAAAGGTCGTCTTTGGCGCTAACGTTGACCTCGCCATGCGCGCTGGTAATCGTGCTGGCCGTCTCTTGTCTACGCGTGCCAAACCGCGACGTCATCCTTTCAAGGTTAGCCTTTCCATTGGCGCCTGTTGCGCTGTTATCCAAAAAGCGATATTTAAAATAATCAAGCTTAGATATGCTCTTTCGCCTTTTGCCACCCTCAGCGCCCTCGTTTTGTGCTCCCGTAGCATCGGGTTTATTTGTCTCGCCGCCTGCCGCCATTTCGCTAGCGTTGCTCTCCGCAATTTCAATGGCTGCATCTTTGTCCGCGCTTTCGCTTACATCCTGCGCGCCCGAGGCCGCGATATCCTCGGTTTTCGTTACATCATTATTAGCAATACCCGCCGCAGTCGCAACGCCATTTGCTGCGCCCGACACTGATGAGTTAGGTTGGTTAGTTTGCCTAGCCTCAACCGCCGCCTCTTCGCTTTCAAGGCTTTTTAAAAACGCGTCAAAATCATCAAATTCGTCATCTTGGGCGCCCGCCGCATTAACTGTATCGGTCTTCACAATTGCTGGATTTTGGGTTGCCTCTGTCTGCGCTACCCCTGTCTGCGCGGTTGATTCTTTTTGCGAGGCCTCGGCCTGCGTATTTATTTCGTGCTGCGCTCTTTCAGTGTATATATTTGTTTCAGTTTGCGCTGTTTCTGGTTCACGTTCCTTTTTACGTGATATATCTTCAACTTGCCCTTGCGCTTTTTCAGGCACTGCTGATTTATTGATATCGGTCGTATTTTGCGCCGCTACGCCGTCACTTGGGGTGGTGTTTTTGTTTTTTCTTATCCACCTGACGCCCGAAAATTTGTTAATAACCGCCCGCTCACGCTCATCAAAAGCATCATCCGAATTAGTTTCTTTTTTTGCATTAGTGTTTTCATCACCAACGTATTCTGGCGCACTTTTCTCCGCCACATTAGTATCCAATTCATTAACGTCATCGGCTAAATCTATATCATCACGCTGCGGTTTAAAAGCATTGTCTTGCTGACGCTCAGTCATCTCAGGCACGGCGCCCAAACTATTTAAAAACTTATTTATTGAAAAACCGCCGCCAAAAGAAGAAGACCCCGTCTTCTTACCCCCGCGTGCGTTAAGAGTTTCCCTTTCGTTTTTATCCATATTTCCCGTTTTGTTTAGTGTTAGGCACATTAGGGCGAATTATACCCCGCCACCTTGTTATATTTAGTATAACAAAAACAACCCTCTCGGTCAAATAAAAACGCAACAATTTTAATTTATCCAATTTATAAAAATCAACTTAAAATTAACATAAGTTGCGCAAAAAATCAAAAAATTACACATAAAAGCCCCGCACCAACCCGCCAAAACTTTCACATAAAAAAGCAACCACGTTTGTGATTGCTTTAAATTATTTATTAGTGATTATTTAGAATTTTCAACCTCTTGGTCAAGCTCGGCGATACGCTTAAAAATCTCGTGAAGATCTGTAAGACTTTGGTCAATAATGCTTTGATTAAGCGCAACATTTTGTTTAAGCGCGTTATACTCAATATCGCTCATCGGTTCGGTTTCCATCCTTTTTTTGCTTTCGCGAATATTGCCCGTTGCAATCTCGATAATCGCATACTTTTCGTCAACCGCCCTGTCAAGGTCACGCTTAATATCTTCAATGTTTTGAATACGCCCTTCGTTACCCTTAAACCTGTTCATATTTTCACCTCAAAACCTTTGTTACACCAAATATATCACACACTTAAATAAATTTCAATAGGTTTTTTAAATTTTTAAGATAAACGCCTATAATATGCCGCAATAAGGTCAATGCCATCAAGGCTAAGGCGCTTGCCCTTGCTGCCACGCGTGTCTTCTGGGATAGATTCAAGGTTGATCGCCTCAAATTCATTTTCGCTTGTTACAACAATTATCTCCGCGCGGTCTGTTTCAACAAACGCGCCAACAATCGCCGACCCCGTTGTTTTAGGTTTAAGTTCATAAAGTTTAACGCCCTTTCTGTATCTGGCCATCGGGTCAATCTCACAAATGTTTACGCGCTTAGCATACGCCTTATCCGTTATTGCGATAAGATTTACGCCCTTTTTGATTTGACTTATCAAAACAAGCTCATCGTCATCAGCCATCATTATGCCCTTAACGCCGCCCGCAACACGCCCTTGCTCTGGGATGTCATTTTTAAGCGCGTTTAACACCATACCAAATTTGGTTACGCAAACAATCGTTGTGTCTTTATCCCCCGCGTCAGGCTCGATTGAAACAAGTTCGTCACCGTCTTTAAGTTTAATTGCCTGATATGCCGATTTTTGCAAGGTGTATTCGCTGTACGCCGTCTTTTTAATCATACCTTGTTTTGTGAAGAATAACATAAACCCTTCTGGCATTGGGTCAGTTATCTCTATCAACGCAACCGGTTTTTCGTTAGATTTTGCCGGCGCAAGGTCGCTAAATGCTGCGCCCTTTTCTTTCCACTTACACTCTGGTATGCTTGACACATTGATTTTAAATGCATTGCCAAGGTTAGTAAACACCAGTATCTGCTTGTCAGTAGCCGTTTTTAAGATTTGCTTATAAACTTCGTTAAGGTTGCTTCTTTCACCAAACGTTTTGGTTGCGCCCGCAAAATACTTCGCCGTCATACCCTTAATAAAGCCGTTTTCGCTTATTGAAACAAACACTTCTTCAATCGGCCTGTCACTGCCGCCCGCCGTCGACGGAATTTCATACTCCTCCGCCACCCCGATTATAACCGACCTGCGTGGGTCTTTATATTTCTTTTTTATTTCAAGCATCTCGGTTTTAACAAGGTCAAGCTGCATCTTTTTGCTGCCAACCACTTGCGTCAGCCACGCGATACGTTTTTCAAGCTCAGCAAGCTCCGTTTCAAGTTTGTATATTTCAAGGCTGGTTAGTTTTGCAAGCCTTAAATCAAGAATAGCCTGCGCCTGCCTGTCTGACAAGTCAAACCGTATCCTAAGCGCCGTTTTCGCTTCGCTAGGTGACCCCGACTTTTTGATGATAGCAACAACCTCGTCAATGTTTCTTACCGCAATAACAAGGCCTTTTAAGATGTGCTCGCGCTCTTTGGCCTCGTCAAGCTCAAACTTAGACCGCCTTAAAACCACCTCGCGCTGATACCCAACGTAATACGAAATGATTTTCAAAAGCCCAATCTGCTGTGGGCGTCCCTCGGCGATTGCAACCATATTTATGCCAAAACTAGTTTCAAGTGACGTGTATTTAAACAAAAAATTAAGAATTTTGTTAGCATCATAGTCTTTTTTAACGCGAACCACCGCGCGCATACCCGCTCTGTCACTTTCGTCGCAGATTTCAGCAATGCCAGCAAGCTCCTCTTTTTTTGTATCCCTAAGTTCAAGAATTTTTTGAAGCAGGTTCGCCTTGTTAACCTGATAAGGCAGCTCGTCTATAACGATATTCTTCTTATCGCCGTCCGCCCCTTCAATGTGAACCTTAGCGCGCAAAATTATCTTGCCCTTACCCGTTTCATAGGCCTTAACCAAATCGTCGCCCGCGATAATAAAGCCACCAGTTGGAAAATCTGGCCCCTTAATTCGCTTCATCATCTCGCTAAGCGTGATATTAGGATTATCAATAAATGCAACGCACCCGTCAATCACCTCGCCAAGGTTGTGCGTTGGGATGTTTGTTGCAAGCCCAACCGCAATACCATTCGCGCCGTTAACCAAAAGATTAGGAAATCGGCACGGAAGCGTAACGGGCTCTTTTAACGAGTCATCAAAGTTAAGCGTCCATTCAACTGTGTTTTTGTCAAGGTCGCGCAAAATTTCAAGCGCAAGCGGGGTCATTCTGGCCTCCGTGTAACGCATCGCCGCCGCATCGTCGCCATCAATTGAACCAAAGTTACCATGGCCGTCAATCAAGGTGTTGCGCATATTAAAGCCCTGCGCAAGCCTAACCATCGCGTCATACACGCTTGTGTCGCCGTGCGGGTGATATTTACCCAAACACTCACCAACGATACGCGCGCTTTTTTTGTGCGGCTTGTCAGGAGTTATGCCAAGTTCATTAAGCGTATAAAGAATACGACGCTGCACAGGCTTTAACCCGTCTTCAACCCTTGGCAGCGCACGGTCAAGAATAACGTGCTCACTGTATGGCATCATACTGTCATTAATTACCTGGTCAAGCGGTTTAAGATACAAGTCTTTGGCCAAAACCACCTCGCCAACGCCTTTCTTTTTAGGCTTAATCTTCGTTGCCCCGTCTTGGCTTTCGGCCTCAATATTAACCCTTTCAAGATTAACCTTTTCAAGCCCATCGTTTTTGTCAAATTCGCTCATAATATCTCCTTAGTTTTGCGTTAAAGATTAAATTCGTTTTGCAATTAAGTTTGCGGTTTAAAAGCTGTCTATTATTTCGTTACTGGTTTAAAATCGTCTTTTTTGTTAAAGTCAGCATTCTCGCTGATGTATTGTTTTCTTGACTCAATATCGTCGCCCATCAAGATGGTTATCATCTTTTCAGCCTCAGCCACGTCGTCAATAGACACGCGAATAAGGGATCTCGCCTTAGGGTTCATCGTTGTATCCCAAAGTTGGTCATTGCTCATTTCCCCTAGCCCTTTGTATCGCTGAATGCTGTACCCCTTGCCAATTCGCGCGATAGCGTCTGGCAACTCATTGTCGCTGTAAACATACTCTTCAACGTCTTTTTTATACACCTTATAAAGCGGCGGCATACCGATATACACATGCCCTTCGGTAACCAACTCGCGCATATAACGATAGAAAAATGTTAAAAGTATTGCGCGAATATGCGCACCATCTTGGTCTGCATCGGCAAGGATTATAACCTTGTGATACTTTAAGTCATCAAGGTTAAAGTCTTCGCCAATCCCCGCGCCAAGCGCCGTTATAATCGTGCGTATTTCTTCGTTTAATAAAACTTGGTCAATACGCTTTTTCTCAGCATTAAGTGGTTTCCCTCTAAGCGGAAGAATTGCTTGAAAATACCTGTCGCGCGCCTGTTTAGCTGTACCACCTGCCGACTTACCCTCAACGATAAACAACTCGTTATTTTCGGCGTTTTTGCCCGTGCAACTTGCAAGCTTTCCAACCAAACTTGCTCCGTCAAGCGCATTTTTTTGTCTTGTTATTTCTTTGGCTTTTCGCGCGGCTTCTCTTACCTTGCACGCGCCCTCCGCCTTGTCTAAAATCAGATTTAAAACTTTGGCCGTCTTTTTTTCTTTGAAATAGTCATTAAGCCCGTCAATAACCGCTGCCTCAACCGCAGGCTTGGCCTCTGGGTTGCCAAGTTTGGTTTTGGTTTGCCCCTCAAACTGTGGGTCGCTTAACTTAACGCTTACAACAGCGGTTAAGCCCTCGCGCACGTCATCGCTTGAAAGCTTATCATTCTCTTTTAAGATTTTAAGTTTGTGACCATAATCGTTAACAACCTTAGTTAGCGCCTTTCTAAACCCCTCTAGGTGCGTGCCGCCCTCTTCGGTGTTGATATTATTGGCGTACGCGTGGATGATTTCATTATAACTGTCATTATATTGAAAAGCGACCTCAACCTCACAGTTGTTCGTTGAAGTATCAATATAAATAGGCTTAGGGAAAACAACCTCTTTGTTTTTGTTCATCTGCTCAACAAACTCAACAATACCGCCCTCATAGTGCAACTTTTCTTCGGTGTCATTACGATGGTCAATCGCCATAATAACGATACCCTTGTTTAAGAACGCAAGCTCACGAAGCCTGCCCTTGATTACGTCAAAATCAAAGGTTGTTGTTTCAAAAATCTCGTCATCAGGCATAAAGGTGACCTTTGTACCCGTGTGGTCAGCCTCTCCAACAACAGCCAAATCACGTTGAGGCACGCCACGGTTATAAATCTGTTTAAAATGCTTGCCATCTTGCCAAACATCAACTTCAAGCCACTCTGAAAGCGCGTTAACAACGCTTAGGCCAACGCCGTGCAAGCCGCCCGAAATCTTGTATCCGCCGCCGCCGAACTTACCGCCCGCG
>USTX01000042.1 GCA_900557655.1 uncultured Eubacteriales bacterium | reverse complement strand
CCGCCAATGTTGACGGTATGATTCATATCTCAAAACTTAGCGATAAGCGCGTTGAAAAGGTTGAGGACGTTGTTTCAATTGGCGACCGCGTTGAGGTTGAAGTTATCAAAATCGACGAAAAAGGCCGTGTTGACCTTAAACTTATCAAAAAACTTTAATAAACAAAATTAATCATCAAGGCACAAATTTTGGCAGGGAGCATAACAACCTTTCCCAAAATTGGTGCCTTTATGTTTATAAACACGAATTTTTTGTTAAGGGGGTGAGGGTATGGTTACGCTTTCAGGACTAAGTAAGCAATTTGGTGAAAAGGCGCTGTTTGATGGGTTCAGCACGACTATCTATGACGGCGAGAGGGTTGGCATTGTTGGTGCTAACGGTACGGGTAAGTCTACGCTTTTAAAGATAATCGCGGGCGAAGAGAGTCAAGACGCGGGTGGTGTTCAGGTTGATGGCAAGATTGGCTTTTTAAAGCAGGTTACGCAATACAGCGAGGCTGACTTTTTGGCGCTTGCAAACGACCCCGAGTTTATTCGCGAGTTTTTAGAAATAAAAAGTAAACTTCACATTGATTCAAATCTTGAATTTACGGCTGAGAGGCTTAAAACCCTGTCGGGCGGTGAGAAAACAAAACTGATGCTTGCGGGAATTTTATGCCAAAAGCCTCAAATCCTTTTGCTTGACGAGCCAACAAACCATATGGATATTTCGGGCGTAAATTGGCTAATTGATACGATAAATTCTTTTAATGGCACCGTTGTAACCGTATCTCACGATAGGTATTTTTTAAACGAAACGGTAAGCCGAATTATCGAACTTGAAAATGGGCAAGTGCAAGAATATTACGGCGACTATAACTCTTATTACCTTCAAAAACAGCAAGAGTTACAAGGCAAAATGAATAAGTATGAAAGTCAACTTGCGCTTGAAAAAAAGATAAACAAGCAGATTGGTGCGCTTGCGGGCTGGGCAAACAAGGGCGGGGCAAATGCGCGACGACAGGGCGGTATGATGAGCGACAGCCGCATAAAGGGTGCTGAAACCAAGGCGCAGGTCAGCGCAACAAAATTGGCGTCGCAGGCTAAGGCCAAGGTGTCAAGACTTGAACATTTAAAAGACGATTTTATTGACAGACCGTATGTTGAGGGCGAGGTTCACTATCGCCTTAATGCCAACCCATTTCGCGGGAAGGTGCTTGTTAAGGTTGACAATTTAGGCAAGTCTTTTGGGGGCAAAAAACTTTTTGATGGCGTGTCGTTTACTGTTAATGCGGGTGACAAAATTGCGCTTAGTGGCGACAATGGTTCGGGCAAAACAACGCTTATAAAAATTCTTTTGGGGCAAGAAAAGCAAGACGCGGGGGATGTGTCAATCTCGCCAGCTGTTAAAATTGCCTATCTTAGTCAGGACGTGTTTGACCTTGACGAGGGGCTGACGGTCATCGAGAAGGCAAGTCAGGGCACGAAAGAATATAAAACTCTGTTCCTTTCAAATCTTATCAATATGAATATGACGCGGCAGGTGTTTGACCGCAAAATAAGCACGCTTTCACTTGGCGAACGGATGAGAATAAAGATGTGCGAAATTGTTTTAAGCGACTATAACTTTTTGATTATGGACGAGCCGACCAATCATCTTGACCTAAACAACAAAATATTTCTTGAAAAGATACTTAAAGACTATAACGGGTGCTTACTGCTTGTAAGCCATGACAGAACGCTTACGAAAAACGTCTGCAACGCCACGCTTACGATAAAGAATGGCACGATTAAAAAAGAAGAGATAGAGCGCGATTTAGACGTGCAAGAAAAATGAAGAAAAAACTGCTGAGGCCGATAGCAATTTGCCTCGGCTTTTTTGTTGGGCGAAAAGAGCTAAGTTTATTTGAGTTTGTTAAGGAGTGGAGGTTAGGTTTACGGAGGGTTAGAGATTTTTTTGGAGGCGGGGGGATAATTTCAAAATGGGTATTGACGGGAGGGGTGGGGCAGTGTATAATTGAGATAATGTTAAATTAACAGAAAGGGCATAAAAGGCAAAAGGTATGATAAAGGTTTTCACAAGTGATGGTAATGCGGGGTTTAAGGCGGTAAATAGTGAGCAGACGCATTGTTCGATTTTGATGTTTAACAAGGCGGTTATTGCGGGCAACTTAAAGACGGACAAGTTGTTTAATTTTGCGCAGGGGTGCATAAAAACGGGCAATAGCAGTTTGGTTAAAGGGTATCCAAAAGAGTTTTTGGCCGCAGCTTGCAACGAACGCGGGCTTAGGCTTTTAGATATAGCGATACTGCACGCGGATATGGATTTTGTTAAGTTTTTGGTTGAGGACTGTGACGCGGCGGTTAACGCGATTTCGTTTAAACTTGGGCAAACTTCTATTCAAACGGTTTTAGAACTTGATCCGCTTATTAACCCAAACGTAGAAAAACACGCTAAAATTGCGGGTTACATTATTAAAAACGGCGGGTTCGCGTTTAGCCTTTATGACTATGAGTATGACACTGAGTATGTGAGCCGAATGGGTTATACGCCCGGCGAGGTGTTAAGTGAAAACGTAAGGTATGCCACGATTGACGCGGTTGAGAACTTTATATATAACTGCGTTGAGGCGCTTGGCAAGGATACGGAGAAAGACGAAGCGCTTTTAAGCGCGCTGGAAGTGTTTGCGGATATGGGCTTTTTGCCCCCCGCCGAGGTGTATGCGCAAGACAATTATATTAAATACAACTTGCCATATTTGTTTAGTATTGAAACGCGCGGGGTGATGCAATCGGCCACTCTGTCAAACGTGATGAGTGAGTACGCAGCGCTTAGCGTCGATCGCTTTGAAAGCGCGCTTGACGAGGCCGTTACCACCAACAACGTGATAATAGGGACGTTTAATTGCAACAAGCTTGATGGCGAACTTGATGATGAAACGCAAGAGTTTGTTGATGACATAGAGGCGGCCTATGGTGACCTTGACGCGGATGACGATGCGGACGACGAACTTGACCCGAACGGCGACATTGAAGATTACCAAGAGGGGCGTACCACTGATGATCCGCTTGACACGCTTGGGTTTAGGCCGGCTGATTTGGCGGATATTGAGGGGCTTGAACCTCTAAGCGAAGAAGAAATTGCGGCGATTGAAGACGAAGACGGGCTAACCACGGAATATGATGTTATCTCTAGCGACGATATTGAGCCTGTGTATAACTATTACGAGCTTTTAGAGATTGCTAAGTGTAATAAAAAGTACGCAAGCGAAAACAAGTGCGTTGAGGCGCTTTACCAAAACATGCCCAAAACCATGGCGTTTGTTAAGGCGTGCGCGTACATGGAAAACATCGAGTCAATGCTTTTGATGGCTAATGACAGATACGAATACCTTAAACGTGTTAACGCGCTTAGACAGCCTGACAGCGTTGACCACTTTTTGGATACCGAGGTTGAAAGAGAGAAGTAACCGCATTTTTGGTTTAGGTTGGTCATATAATGATGTAAGAGGTGGGGTATGGCCAAAAAACGTCTTACGATTATAACCAACATTATTTTGATTATCATTGCGGGGTTTTGTATGGTTGCGGGGGTGACGCTCAGCAACAAAACGGACACCGTTTATGCAAATGGCACTATAATTAACGGCGCTTATTATTCGGGCGACAAGCAAGGCAAAAACGTGGCGCTTATGATTAACGTTTATTGGGGTACCGAGTATCTTGACGGTATGCTTAATTCGCTTGATCAGTTTGGCGCGAAATGTACGTTTTTTGTTGGCGGAAGTTGGGCAAACACGCATACTGACTATCTTGAAAAGATTGTAAGCGCGGGGCACGAACTTGCTAACCACGGGTATTACCACAAAGAGCACGAAAAACTTGACGCATCTTGTAACCGCGACGAAATTTATCGCACGCACGAGGTAATAAAAAACAACTGCAAAATCGATATGAACCTTTTTGCGCCGCCGGGCGGAAGTTATAACAAGCAGACGGTTAGGGTGGCGGCTGAACTTGGCTATAAAACGATAAAGTGGACGCGCGACACCATTGATTGGCGCGATAAAGACGCAACGCTTATTTACAGCCGCGCGATAAAAGATATGGCGGGCGGGGATTTGATACTTATGCACCCAACCAGCGAAACGGCCAAGGCTCTGCCTGACATTTTAAGGTTTATGGCCTCGCGCGGGTTTGTTGCCAACACTGTCACCGCAACAATCGGGCAAAACTAATAAAAAATATTGAAAAAATTGAAAAAGAGTAGAAAACCATTTTTAATAATGGTTTTTTTTGTGGTATAATTTATTTGGAAAAACATCTTTTGGGGGAAATATGATTACCTATCCTAATGGGTTAAGGCTTAGTGTAAGCGAAATGCCCGAACTTAACACCTGCACGATTGTTATCAATTTTACGGGCGGGTTTCAAGGCGAGACGCAGCTGCTTAACGGAACGTGTGAGGTCATCGCGCGCCTTTTGACGTGTGGAACAAAAACTTATCCGTCGGTGGCGGCGCTTAATTCGTATGCAAAGTCGCAGGGGTTTATTTTGTCTGCCCACGCGGAGACGGAATACCTTCAACTAACGTTAAGTTGCCTTAAAACCAAGATTGAAAAGGCGATTGATTTTGTATATGATATTGTTTTTAACAGCACGTTTGATGAAAATTATCTGGCCGCGATAAAAAGCCAAATTCAGGCCGAGATTGAACTTGCAAAAATGAACCCACAGGCGGGGCTTAGCGTGCTTAGCAACCAAGCACTTTTTGCGCGTACGGGGCTAATCAACACGCGCCTTGGCAACACGCGCTCGATAGAAAGGATAAGCCGCGATGTGGTTTTGGCGCAGTATGAAAAGTATCTGTCGCCAAAAAACATCGTTATATCTATCGGCGGGGCGGTTGACGAAGAAAAGGCCGAAAACCTTATTGAAAAGTCGTTTTACGCGCGAACTAAGGATTTGCCATTCAGGCAGATTAAGTTTGTTTCGACCGTGACGGGGTTTGAGGGGTTTGTTAACATCAAAAACCGTCCGTTCAACCAAAGCCGCATTGAAATCGCGTTTCCGTCAGTGTCCTTTAAAAACAACAAAAAGTATGCATTAAGCATTATGGCGCGGGTGCTTGAAACGGCGATAAAAGAGCGCGTTGCGAATGAAATGTACTTTAAAAGCGTTAAGATTGATAATGTTACCTATGCCAACAATGGCAAGTTTTGTTTAACGCTTATTGTTGACGGCGAGAACGCGGAAGCCTTTATTCAAAAGGTTTTGGTTGCCGCCAAAAATATTATAAAAAGGCGCGATTTGTCAGTTGAAGATTTTAAGGCAGAGAAAAATTTATTTATAACTAATTTTGTTTTAAACGCCGAAAAAAGTGACGAACTGGCGAGACTTTCAGCCGATGAGCTGACGATTGCTAAAACTGAATTTGACCTTAATGACAAGTTTGAGGTTTTGGCGGGCATTACGTTTGACTATGCTTTTGACGCGCTTGTTGAGGTTTTTGACCTTAACAAAATAAGCGTGGCGTATCTAGGCAAGCCAATCGAAATGGCGTTTTTAAAGGATGTTATTTTAGGCTAAAATATTGATTTAAAAATTTATCAATTACATTAGGAGATTGATTTTGGGCAAGTATAAAGACAGAAAGGTGGCGCGAGCTTCGGCGCCAGACGGCAAGAAAATAGCGGGCATGGTCCTATTAATTTGCGGGCTGTTTGTTTTGGTGAGTGCGTGTGTGCCTAATTTTGTTGTAGGCAAATTCTTTTTGGGGTTGTTTGGCCTTTGCGCCTATCCCGTTGCGCTTAGCTTGACGCTTGCGGGTGTTGCGCTTTTGATGGGGCTTGAATTTAAGGGGCAGTCTAAAAAATCAACGCTTATCATTGCGTCAATAATTATTGCCATCGTGCTGTTGCACGCGATTTTTTCAGTTAAGCTTTTAAACAATTTGGCTTTCGGCGAATACCTTAAAGCGTGCTGGACGCGCAGTGGTGGCGTAACCGTGGCGGGCGTTATCGGCGGCCTTGTTTGTGACATAATCGCGCTTTTGTTGGGCGGCGTTGGAGCGTGCGTGTTTACAAGCGTGGCGCTTTGCATTCTTGTTGGCCTGACAATCGACTATTGTATTTATCACAAAAATGAAGAGAAACTTATCAGTAAGCCAGCAGCAGCGCCTGAACTTAATTTCGACGAGGGTGAGGATGAACTTGTTGCGCCTGCCGGTGGTTTTTG
>USTX01000041.1 GCA_900557655.1 uncultured Eubacteriales bacterium | reverse complement strand
AGAAGACGGCCGAGCTTAGTGGTGACGAAATCGTGACCGCGCTTGACAGGCTTGGCGACGTTAAATCGTCAATATCCAGCTTGACGACAGAGAAAAACAACCTTGAAGCACGCAGGCAAGAAATCTTAGACCGCAAGGCGCAGATAAATAACGAGGAACGTGAACTTGAAAGCAAAACGCAAGACAAGTTAGCCGAACTTGATAAAACCGAACGTAAACTTGACGACACGCGCGCGAGGCAGCAGGCTAAACAAGACGAACTTAAAAACCTAAGCCAACTTTTATCCGACGCGTACACGCGCCAGCAAGAGATGAATGCTGAGTTTCACACTAAACTTTCGCGCGCTCGCATTATGCAAGAAATGGCCGAAGAAAACGAGGGGTATATCCTAAGCGTTAAGCGCCTGTTAGAGCAAGCAAAAACCAATTCAAGCCTTGGGGGTATGATCATTGGCGTCGTTGCTAAGCTTATGAAAGTGCCTGAAAAACTTGAAACGGCGATAGAGATGGCCTTGGGCGCAAGCGTGCAAAACATCGTTACGCGCAACGAGGACGACGCGAAATACATCGTTAATTTCTTAAAAGAAAACAGGTTTGGCCGCGCCACGTTTTTGCCACTTACCAGTATGAAAGAGCGCCGAATTTTGCCTGAAATGTTGCCTAAACTGAAAGCGCAGGGCGTTTTGGGTATTGCCAGCGACTTGATTAAGTATGACAAGTCTAATGCGCCGGTATTTTCAAGCCTGCTTGGCAGCACGGTGATTGTTGACACGATTGAAAATGCGGTAAGCCTTGCCAAATCTACGCGCTATTCGTTTAAAATAGTGACGCTTGATGGCGATGTTATTAACCCGCAAGGGTCGATTACGGGTGGCTCAAAAAAAGACACGGCGGTTAACCTTTTAGGCCGCGAACGTGAACTTGAAGACACTAAAAAGGCCGTTGAGGTTATAAAGGTAGACATCGAAAAACTTAACGCGCGCATTGAAACGCTTAAAAAAGAGAAAGAGGTAACAAACGCCGCATTGCTTGAAATTTCGGGCGATATTCACGAACTTGAAGTTGCTATCGTGCGCCTAAATGACGAGATTGAGGGGCTTGAAAACGCCGCTGATGACCTTGAAGACGAAGACCGTAACCTTGGTTTTCAGTTTGACAACATCCTTGACCGTATTGAGATTATTGACGCAACGCTTGCTGAAACCAAAAATAGCGAAAAAGAGATTAATGACCAAAAGTCGTCCGCTAGCGAAAGCAAGCGCATAATGACGTCACGGTTTGAGCAGCTTAAAAAGCAGCGCGAAGAGTTGTATGAATCATTAACAACGCTTAAAGTTAAAAAGGCGTCAGCCGAGGCGGAGCTTGAGAAATTGTCAACTGATCTTGACAGATTTGAAACCGAACTTGCTCAAAGTGAGTACCGCACGCGTGAAAACCAACTTGAACTTGCAAAAGCCAATGCAACGATAGCCGAGTTTGAAAATATGCTTAACTCGATTATTGAAAGCCAAGAGGTTACCGCTGCGCAAGAGAGGCTTAATGAAATCAAGGCCGAGCTTTCAAAGATGGATATGAAAAAGGCTGGCTTACAGGCCACGATGAACAATGCTGACAGCAAAAAGATGGAGCTTTCAGCCGACATTCAGCGTGCTAGCGATAAAAAGACCAAAGAAGAGATGAGTCTTCAAAAGATAGACACTGATATTGAAACCATGCAAGAGCGCGTTTGGGAAGAGTATTCGATGACGTATGCCGACGCTAAGGCTTACGAGAAAGAGGACTTTGACCTGACCCGTGGACTGGCGGAAAGTGGTAAGATTAAAAAAGAAATCAGTGCGCTTGGCTATGTTAACGTTGCGGCGATTGAGCAAGTGGACGAGGTTAGCGCAAGGTATAACGAGATGGCCACCCAACGTGACGATTTAACAAAAACACAAGAAGACCTTTTAAAGATAATTAAAGAACTTACCACCCAGATGGAAGCGCGTTTTCGCGACCAATTTGAAAAAATTAATCAAAACTTTCAAAAGACATTTAAAGAGTTGTTTGGGGGCGGGCGTGCTGAACTTATCTTGCACGACGATGTTAGCTGCTTAGAGGCGGGCATTGATATTGTTGCCGAGCCACCGGGCAAAAAACTGCAAAGCATAACGCTTTTGTCAGGCGGAGAGAAGGCGTTTACGGCGGTTGCGATACTGTTTGCGATACTTAAACTAAGGCCTATGCCATTCTGCGTGCTTGACGAAATTGAGGCCGCGCTTGACGACGCCAACGTTGAAAGGTTCGCTAAATACTTAAAGCGATTTAGTGAAGACACACAGTTTATCGTTATCACGCACCGTAAGCCAACGATGGAGCTGGCGGACTGTTTGTATGGCGTAACGATGGAGGAAAAGGGCGTTTCAAAGATGGTTTCGGTTAAGCTTAGCGACGCGGTTAAGCAGTCAAGCGAGGAGAGTGCGTAATGGGATTTTTTAAAAGGCTTTTTGAAGGAAACAAAAAAACTAAGCGGTCTTTTGCTGAGAAGTTAAAGTATATTTTTACGGGCAACGAGATCGACGAAGAGTTTTATGAAGAGCTTGAATATTGCCTTATTTCAAGCGACATTGGGGCGACTACGTGCGAAGAAATCTTAGACGAACTTCGCGCGCAAGTCAAACTTAAAAAACTTAAAAAAACTGAAGACTGCAAAGACCTTTTAAAGGATATTTGCGTTGAAATTTTAGAAAAGAACCCCGTTGAAGAGTTCATAAGTCCTGCCGTTTTGATGGTTGCGGGCGTCAACGGCGTTGGAAAAACCACGGCGATTGGTAAGATTGCTAATGCGTACACAAAGCAAGGTAAAAAGGTCATCATTGCGGCGGCAGACACCTTTCGCGCGGCGGCGAGCGACCAACTTGAAGTGTGGGCGAACCGCGCTAAGGTTAAAATTGTTAAGTCTAGCGAGGGGGCAGACCCAGGTGCGGTTGTTTTTGACGCGATTACGTCGGCCAAGGCAAAGGGCTGTGACCTGTTGATTATTGACACGGCGGGCAGACTTCACAACAAGGCCAACTTGATGGAAGAGCTGAAAAAGATTTCGCGTATTGTTGAGCGTGAGTACCCCGAGGCAGACTATCACAAGGCCATCGTTGTTGACGCAACTACTGGGCAAAATGCCTTTAATCAAGTTGAATTTTTTGACGAGGCAATAGGTCTAACCGACCTTATCATAACAAAGCTTGACGGAACGGCCAAGGGCGGCTTTTTGTTAGGCCTTGCGGGGCAATACGAGATCCCCATTCGCTTTGTTGGCGTTGGCGAGGGCATAGATGATCTTTTGCCATTTAACGCCCGCGAATTTATGGACTCGATTATTTAAAACAAAGTTGAAAGTTGAAATATTGCTGTCATTGCGACGACACTTTTCACTTTTAACCTTTAATTTTTTTATTTTTCCCCTTGACAAGGGGGAGAAATAGTGGTATTCTTATCAATGTAAAGTTAAATTGCTTTACAACTGGGGGCAAAATGGATTTGATAGACAAGCTTAAATCAATTGACCTTTTTGACCTTTATGGTTCGCTTTTAACGGACGGGCGGCGCGAGGTTATGGCGCGGTATCTTTATGATGATTGCGCACTTAGCGAGATTGCAACTGACCTTGGGCAATCAAGGCAGGCGGTTTATGACGCGATTTCGTCAAGCGAAAAGCAACTTGCGCGTTTTGAAGAAAAACTTGGTTTTTTGGCGGCACGAAAGCTAATATACGCAGAGATTGACGCGTGTTTAGATGAAAGCGACCTTGATAAGATTAAGGCAAGGCTAAACAAGATTAAAAACAATTTATAATGGAGAAATTATGGGGCTTTTTTCAAATTTAGGCGAGAAACTTAATCATATTTTTTCAAAACTTACCAACAAAGGTAAGCTAACTGAGCTTGAAATAAAAACGGCGATGAGAGAGGTTCGCGTTGCGCTTTTAGAGGCCGACGTTAACTTTCAGGTTGCCAAAGACTTTATTTCAAAGGTAACAGAAAAGGCCGTTGGCGAAGAGATTTTAAAAAGCTTGACGCCGGGGCAGCAGGTTATCAAAATCGTTAAAGACGAACTTGTTGAGCTTATGGGTTCAACGAACGCCAAACTTGGGGTGTCGTCAACCCCGCCAACCGTAATCTTGATGTGTGGCCTTCAAGGCGCGGGCAAAACTACCATGTGTGGAAAGCTTGGCGCGCTTTTGAAAAAGCAGGGCAAAAAACCTCTTTTGGTTGCGTGTGACATTTATCGTCCGGCGGCGATTGAGCAGCTTAAAATCGTTGGCAAAACTGCTAACTGTGAGGTGTTTAGCGAGGGGCAGATTGACCCCGTAAAGATTGCCAAAGACGGTATCGCGCACGCTAAAAAGATGGGGTTTGACACGGTTATTATTGACACGGCGGGCAGGCTTCATATTGACGAAAAGTTGATGGCTGAAATAAAGAATATTAAAAACGCCACAAACCCAACCGAAATCCTTTTAACGATTGATGCAATGCTTGGCCAAGACGCTGTTAACGTTGCGAAAGAGTTTGATGAAAAACTTGGCATAACGGGCACGATTGTAACCAAACTTGATGGTGACACGCGTGGTGGCGTTGCGCTGTCAGTAAAAGCCGTAACGGGCAAGCCAATCAAATTCTGTGGCGTTGGCGAAAAGGTGGGCGACCTTGAACCGTTTTATCCTGACCGAATGGCTTCGCGTATTCTTGGTATGGGCGACGTTTTAACGCTTATTGAAAAAGCACAAGAGAATGTTGACAAAGAAACGATGAAGCGTATGGAAGAAAACCTAAGGCGCAACACGTTTACGTTTGACGACTTTTTGATGCAGTTTGAGCAGATAAGCAAGATGGGCAATCTAAGCGACCTTATCGCGATGATTCCGGGCGCGGGCACCAAGTTTCAAGTTGGCGACGTTGACGAGAAAAAGCTTATCAAATACAAGGCCATCATTCAGTCTATGACGCCGAAAGAGAGGCAAAACCCAGACCTGATTAAAGCCAGCCAAAAAAAGCGAATTGCGGCGGGCAGTGGGTCAACTATCCAAGAGGTCAACTCGCTTATGAAGCAGTACGACCAAACCAAGCAGATGATTAAAAATATGAATGGCCGAAATATGCAAAAAATGTTCGGCCGAAAAATCAACTTTTAATTGGTTTTAACTTGCAGGCGCAGGCCTAAACAAGTCAGACTAATTAAAAATAAGTGGCATATTTCAGCGTACCAGCGCTGTTTATGATAAAAAAACAAAAGGAGAACGAAAATGGCTGTTAAAATCAGACTTACAAGAATGGGTGACAAGAAATCTCCATTCTATCGCATTGTTGTTGCAGATTCAAGAAAATCAAGAGATGGTGAGGTTATCGATTTAATCGGTACTTTCAACCCATTAACTAACCCTGAAACCATCAAAGTTGACGCCCAGAAGGCAACTGATTGGCTTAAAAAGGGCGCACAACCAACTGACACGGCTAAGGCATTGCTTGTTAAGGCAAACGTAACTTTCCCTGAAAAGAAAGTGAAGGCTAAAAAGGCAAAAGCAACCGCAGAAGTTAAGGCCGAAGCTGAACCTGCTAAAAAGGCACCAGCAAAAAAAGCTGCTGCTAAAACAACTGCTAAAACTGCAACCAAAAAAACTGCAACCAAGAAAGCAGAATAATAAGGAGGTAAGGCTTTATGCAAGAGTTACTTCTTTATATTGCTAAAAATTTGGTAAATGACGCAGACGCAGTTTCGGTTGACGTCAAAGAAAATGACAGGTTTATCGACTGCAAATTGACCGTAGGCAAAGGCGATTTAGGCAAGGTTATTGGGCGCAATGGTAAAATTGCGGCCGCTATCCGCACCGTAGCGCGCGCTTATGGCCGAAAACAAAACAAGAAAGTCAACATTAAAATTGACGAAAATTAGGCAAAGGGGGCGCGTGCCCCTTTTGTTTGTGTGAGGGGATATGGATTTTTTAGAAATCGGTCTAATAACCAAGCCGCACGGGGTTCGCGGGCAAGTTAAAATCAAACCGCTTGACTTTGGTCACTTTGACTTTTTGGCCGCAAAAACGCTTAACGTCGGCGGTACAGACTATGCGGTTTTAGAGATTTTTTCAAACAACGGCGAGTTTGTTGCGACCTTGGCGGGCGTAGACAGCGTACAAAAGGCCAACGCGCTAAAAAATAAGCAAGTGTTAGTGGCGCGCAGTGAGGTAAACGCGGGCGACCAGATTTTTGTTGCCGATATTTTGGGCAAAACGGC
>USTX01000040.1 GCA_900557655.1 uncultured Eubacteriales bacterium | reverse complement strand
TCAACTGTATAACACATCACATTTTTATCCGAATACTTGCTTCAACAACTCCACAATATCCTCATTTTTCAGCCCATATCTTTTCAATGAATTTTGATCAAATGGTTCCTGCTCCAACAAGTCAATAAAGCTATGTATATCGGCATCTACTGCTATCGGCAATTCTTCTACTTTTTCAAGCATAAGCTCCGAAGCAATACGCAAAACATCTTTTTTATGCTTCTTTATGTCACTGGAATCCACTTTTTCTCCTAAGTCTTTTTGCTTTTTTAAATCAAGATACGCTTTTGCTTTAAAAAGAATGATATATTCTGGTCTTAAAACAGAAAGTCCATTTCTCACTTCTTTTCCATTGAGTAGTGCCTTATAGTAATCATCATTCAGAAGAATTGCAGACAAACTGGAGACTTCATCATCAATATGAATTGGAGTAATTCCTTTTGCATTTTTTAATTTAAAATCATCATCAACAATTATAACAGGAACAAGCGCGCTGGTATGCGATTTATTTGGCGTCCCATCTGGATAAGTCATACAATCACTGTTACCGTGGTCGGCGGTAATTATTACCCTTCCGCCTACCTTTATGCTTGCGTCAACCACTTTTTTAACGCACTCATCAACAACGCCAACCGCAATTTTTGTTGCCTCTTTAACGCCCGAATGCCCAACCATATCGCCGTTAGCAAAATTAATAACGATTACATCATATTTTTGCGATTTAATCCCTTTAACCGTGGCATCAGCAATTTCACGCGCACACATCTGCGGCTTAACATCATAGGTCGCCAACTTTTCACTTGCAATCAAAACGCGCTCTTCATTTTCAAACGGCTCATTTCTGCCCGCATTAAACGCAAACGTAACATACGGAAATTTTTCAGTTTCAGCAACTTTAAGTTGCCTATACCCGCGCTCGCTTAAAACCTGCGTCAAAATATTGTCAATTTTAAGGTTGTCGTACGCAACAACAACGCCGCCTAACCCCTCGTCATAATTAGTCATCGTAACAAGGGTTAGGTCAAGTTTTGTCGTCCAGTCAAAGGTATTATCATTTGAAAAGACACGCGCAAGTTGACGCTCTCGGTCAGCGCGATAGTTAAATATAATAACACTGTCGCCCTTTTTGATAAGCCCAACCGGCTTGCCTCCCCGAGCCTTAACAATAGGCTTTAAAAACTCATCGTTTTCGCCCGCGTTGTACGCCTCATCAAGACCTTTTTCAAGGTTGGTTACAAGTTTCGCGGCGCCCTTAGTATATGCGTCATATGCGACCTGCACCCTATCCCAGTTATTATCCCTGTCAAGCGCATAAAAACGGCCACAAATATCCGCAATCTCGCCCGTGTTATACTGTTTTATGGCGTTTTTTACAACTTTTAGGTACGTTTTTGCACTTTTTGGAGGAGTATCACGCCCGTCAGCGATAAAGTGGATATAGACATTTTTGACCTGCTTTTGCGCCGCCAATTTGATAAGCTCAATCAGGTGGTCAATATGACTATGCACACCGCCATCGCTGCAAATGCCTACCAGATGCAATGGCACATCATTCTTATTCGCATTGTTTATAGCCTTCAAGAACGCCTTGTTTTTATAAAACGCCCCGCTTTCGATTTCATTATTAATTCGTTGCAGCGGCTGATAGTTTACCCTGCCCGTGCCGATGGTTAAATGCCCAACGTCACTAGTGCCCGTTTGCCACGACGGAAGCCCAACCGAGAGACCGCTTGCCTGCAACTTGCCATGCGGGTATTTGCTTGCCAACTCGCGCAAGTTGACGGTATTTTCAGGCAACACTGCACTAACTGAAAGGTCGGTCGGTATGCCAACGCCGTCCATAATTATAAGGGTTGTTATTTTATTTGCTTTCATATTTGCCTCCAATTTCAATCAGCTTAACAAACTCGTCTGCATTTAAACTAGCGCCGCCAACCAACACGCCGCCAACCTCATCAAGCGCCATAATCTCGCCAGCGTTGCTTGATTTAACGCTGCCGCCATAAAGCACAACAGGCGTCACGCCATTTTGTTTTTCAATCGTTTCAATTATTGCCAAATGCGCGCGTTTTATATCTTCTATGCTTGCAACGCGCCCCGTACCAATCGCCCAAATCGGCTCGTACGCAATCACCACGCCAGATAGGTCAATTCCCTTTAACGCTTTCAGCTCGGCCTTTAAAACAGTTTTAAGCCGCCCGTGTTCTTCAAGTTTTTCGCCAACGCAAAAGATCACTTTGAGGCCGCTTTCAAGCGCGAACTTAACTTTTTTTGCCAAAAATTCGTCTGTTTCACCCATCAAATTGCGTCTTTCACTATGGCCAATTATTGCCCATGTAGCGCCCGCGTCAAGCGCCATTTGCGGCGAAATTTCGCCCGTAAACGCACCTTTTTCTTGCGGGTAAATATTCTGCACGCCAACAGCGCCCGCGCCATTTAACCCTTCAAAAACCGCAAAAACGCACGTAAATGGTGCACAAATACACCAATTTTTGCATTTTTTTGGCAGTTTTGCATTAAATTCATCAATAAACGCACGTGCCTCTTTTATCGTTTTGTTCATCTTCCAGTTAGCAACAACAAACTTTCCCATTTTGTTTTCTCCTTAATTTTTTATTTTTTTAAGCCGTACACTCAGCCACAGCCGCCACTGCACTTTGTTTCTTTTCTTACAATTATGCCCTAATATAAAGTATCAAAGATTGGTGCCCTAATTTTGCAGCGAACTTTAAAAACAAAAGCGTCAACAAATTAAATAACTTTATTGACGCAATAATTCTATTTATCTAAAAGCATTTCAACGCCGGGCAAGTTTGCACCCTCTAAGAATTTAAGCGTTGCGCCGCCACCCGTTGAAACGTGACTTATTTTTCCAGCATAGCCAGATTCATTTATGGCCGACACGCTGTCTCCGCCACCAACAATGCTTACCGCGCCACTTTTGGCAACATATTTTGCAACCTTCATCGTGCCACGTTTAAATCGCGGAAATTCATACACGCCCATAGGCCCGTTCCAAACAATCGTATTAGCTTTTTTAATTTCGGCTTTAAACGCTTTAAGTGTTTTTGGCCCAATATCAAGCGCTTGAAACCCGGCTGGAACTTGATACGCGCTTGCAAGTTTCTTTTTGCTGTTAGGCGCAAACTCGCTTGCAACCACAACATCAGTCGGTAATACGATTTTAACGTTTTTACGATCTGCCTCTTCAAGAATTTTCTTGGCTACCTCAACCTTGTCTTTCTCATAGCGCGAGAACCCAACCTCGCCGCCCTTGGCAACAATAAACGTGTTAGCCATCGCCCCGCCGATAAGTATGCAGGTCGCCTTATTTAACAGTTTGGTTATAACGCCAATCTTGTCGCTCACCTTTGCCCCGCCCAAAATCACAACAAACGGAAGCTTAGGCGCGTTTAAAACCTTGCTCATCGCAACAATTTCACTGCTCATCAAAAAGCCCGCAACCGCTGGCAGATGGCACGCAACTCCCGCTGTTGACGCGTGTGCACGATGCGCCGTCCCGAATGCGTCATTAACATAAATGTCCGCAAGACTTGCAAGTTCGGCTGCAAAGCGCGAGTCATTCTCTTCTTCCTCTTTATGAAATCGTACGTTCTCAAGCATCATAACTTCGCCGTCTTTAAGATTACGGCTTAACTCTTTGGCGCTATCCCCTATAACATCGGCCGCCATATACACAGGCTGCCCCAGCATCTCGCTAAGCTTTTTCGCTACCGGCGCAAGACTGAATTTTGGGTTAAACATACCCTCTGGTCTGCCAAGGTGCGAACATAAAATCACGCGCGCGTTATGACTAATTAAATAGTTAATAGTCGGCAGCGTCGCCTTAATTCGCGTGTCATCAACAATGTTACCACCCTCATCCATCGGCACGTTATAGTCAACGCGCACCAACACGCGCTTACCCGCAACATCAATGTCTTTAAAAGTTTTTTTATTCATATTCCTCTTACCCTTTTGTAGCCTTAAAATCACTACACTAATACATAATAAGTGTATTAAATTAATATGATTTTGTCAAATAAAACCGCAAAAAATACAATATAAATATAAAAATGAACATAAAAATGCCACCTATCTGGCTTATTGCGCTTTTGGGTGACTTAAAAGGGTAAGTAAACTTAAAATTACATTTGGCATAAAAAAATCTCCATTACTTTGGAGATTTTTTATTGACTATTCTTCGTCTGGATCCTTTTTCATAAGTGCAAGGATTTCTTTTTCGTCAGCTTCAAGACGTGCCTTTTCACCCTCAAAGAAGGTCTTCATACGCATTGCGTTATCATTCTTTTCGCGGTTAGTATCAAGATAATCTTGTGCGTCTTTAATGCTTGATTTAAGCTCGTTGATATGAACAACAAGCTCTTCTTGCTTTTGCTTTTTATCGGCATCAATGTTTTTAATATCCGTTACGCTGTAAAGAACAAGGTTAAGCTTTGTAAGGTCTTCAGCCTTTTTGTCAAGCAACTTTTGGTTACGTGCCATTCTGCGCTCAGTACGCTCATACTTATTAATGTCGCGTTGTGCGCGCGTAAGATCAGCCTCTACCTTTGAAAGCGATTCGCGAACACTTGCAAGCCTTGAAGAAAGGTCAACGCCCTCTTGCTCTTCTTGGCTGACTTCTGCTGGCGCTTCTTCAGTTTTTTCTTCGGCTTTTTCTTCGGCCTTTTCTTCACCGTGGTGAACAACCTCAGTAGTGTGCTCGCGGATAACAAGCACTTTACCGTTAGTGTTGTCAGCATCAGCAACCTCAACTTGCGCGTCAGTTGGCTCGCCATCAATCACAACTTGGCTATTGTCCGCCTCGGAATCCGCCGTTTCAACTTCCGCCTTCTCGGTTTCAGCTGCCTCGCCAGCAGTTTCAGTTACGGTTTCTGCGGCTTCGGTTTCAGCGATGGCCTCTTCTTCGGCGTTTTCAGCTTCGTTAGCCTCGCCTTTATCGTTTTCGGCTTCGTTAGCCTCCTCCTTTTCGTTTTCAGCAGAAACCTCAGCAACTTCAAAGTTGTCAACAACGTTTTGAACTTCTTCGTTGTTATCAGCTGTTTCGGTTACGGCTTCTTGCGTTTCGGCCTCAGCATTTTCTGGGGCAGGCTCAGCCTCAGTATTATTGGCTTCCTCTGTTTTGTTAACGTTAGCCTCAGCTTCAAGGCGAGCTAGCATAGCGTCAAGGTCAAAATCATCTTCATTTTCGTCTTCTTTAACCTCTTCTTCGGCCTTTTCTTCAACTTTTTCTGCCTCAGGTTCAGCGGTTTTGTCTTCGGCTTTTTCTTCTGGTTTTTCGTTAACCTTATATACTTCCATAAAGAAGGCAACAGCAAAACCAACAACAGCTATGATACCTAAAATAATTAAAACTAATGCAAGTGTTTTCATAATCGTCCCCTTTTTAATTTAAAATTTTATCGACGCTTAACATTTAAGCGCTACCTTTAATCGAGTGTAAGTATACACCATTCTTTTAAACTTTTCAAGGGCTTACGCAAAATTTTTTGCAATTTTTTACTATATTTTATGTTTTTTGCGGCTTTTTTTATTATCTTACGCTAAAATTGCAGTTTTTAACCTTTTTTATTTGGCCCACGTCCGCTTTTTTCATTTTCGCCACTTTCAGCATGCTATTTAGTTAAGTCATAGTCAGCAAGCGCGGAGTGATACACGCCAAAACCATCTTCGTCAGGATAAACCATCCCCGATTGAAGTGCGGCTTCAAGCGTTTCTGTTGACAGGCTTGCAACTTGCTGCTTAGAAAAATATTCTGGGCAAATTTTAAATGCATCACTAGTGACATCTTCAAGCGTAAACGCAAAGTCATAGTTTAAAACCAGTCGATACAGCCTGTCGGCCGCCTCCTGTTTGTCTGCATAAAACATCGCGGCCACCCCCTCGTTTTTAAACCAATCTTTCATAACCAACCCTCCTTACAATTTTTTTAATAAAATATTATATTCAACTATTATTTTATCGCAATTTTTAAACTTGTCAAGAGTCAATTTTGCATTTTCTTTGCCAGTTTTGATAACAAAAACCATTTAATTTCAATAAAAATCGCCTTTTTATACAAAATCAATAAAGCATAGTTATTCTTTTTGACTTTGTTTTTCCAAATAGATTTCAAGAGCTTTCTTTTGATACGGAAGTTGCAAAATGTTTTCAGCATCACTACATTCGCACCATTGCGCCTCGCAGCCCTCTTCGGTTGGTGCGTGCTTTGCCCCAACCTCGATAATAAAAATATTGGCTAGTGACTCCATCGGCCACTTTTCCCCCCCC
>USTX01000039.1 GCA_900557655.1 uncultured Eubacteriales bacterium | reverse complement strand
AACCAATATGTTTTTTTTCATAGTTTTCCTTTTTTTTGCAAGTTAATTTGATTTATTTTTAATTAAATTAATTTGTATTTATTTTTTAATTAATTTAATTTTTATCTATTTTTTTATTAATTTGTAATTTTTTAATTATTTTTTATTTTATTCTTGGCAATTTAGTTATTTTTTTTGTTTATTTTTTATTTTTATCCATTTAATTAATTTCTTTAAAAACATTTAAAAATTTATTTAAATAATTTCAGTTCGGCCAAAATAAATTCGTCAAGGTCGCCGTCCATAACTTTGTCTACTGACGAGGTGACGATGCCAGAGCGGAGGTCTTTGACCTGCGTGTATGGCGCGAAAACGTAACTGCGAATTTGATTGCCCCACTCGATTTTCTTTTGCATTGAAAGCACTTTACCTTTTTTCGCCTGCGCCTCTTCCTCTGCAATAGCCGTTAGTTTTGAAATAAGCATCTTCATCGCCTGTTCTTTGTTTTGAACCTGACTGCGCTCGTTTTGGCAACTTACCACAACGCCTGTCGGAATGTGGGTTATTCTTACCGCACTTTCGGTTTTGTTGACGTGCTGGCCGCCCGCTCCGCCGCTTCTGAACGTAACAATATTTAAGTCTTCGGGGTTGATTTCAATCTTTTCATTTTCTTCACCCGCGGGCAAAACCTGAACGCTTGCAAACGAGGTGTGGCGCCGCTTATTGCTGTCAAACGGACTGATTCTTACAAGCCTATGCACACCCGTTTCACCCTTTAAGTTGCCATACGCAAACGCGCCCGAAATCTTGATTGTTTCGCTTTTTATGCCCGCGCCGTCGCCATCGGTTGCCTCTAAAATTGTTGCGCCGTAACCCTTGCCAGCGGCGTATTTTTGATACATCAATGCAAGCATCTCTGCCCAGTCTTGCGCGTCTTCTCCGCCAGCGCCCGCGTGAATTTCAACCAGCGCGTCGCCCGCATCATAATCGCCGTTATAAAAAGCAAAAACTTCAAGTTCGTCAATAATTTTGGTAAGCGCTTTGATTTCAGCCTTAATTTCGCTTTCATTTTCAGGCGTGTTAAAAAGTTCAATTATTTCAAGGCTTGAATTGGCTTTGGCAACAAGCCCTAGGCGGGTCTCAACGCTTTTAAGGTCTGCCCCCACTTTTTTAGCAACGCTTGGGTTTTTAAGCGTTTCTTCAAGTTGCAACGCGCCCAAAAGTGATTTTTGGTCAGCTTCACGCGCCGCCGCGTCAATTGCGCCAAGGCACGTTTTTGCGCGCGCAACAAGTTCTTTTAGTTCAATTTGATCAATCATAATTGCATAATCCCAAACCGCGCCAACAATTGCAATAAAAAAGGGGCTTAAAGTTAAACTCTAAACCCCGAAACTATTTAATTGATAATTAAATTAAATTGGCTTTTTAACCTTATGCAATTAAACAATCGACCATACAAATAAGTATGCGTACCCCTCAACTTGGCCTTTAAAGATATAATTATTGCTTGAAAGGGTGGCTTGTGCGGTGCGCAGTGCCTTTTGGGTGCCGGTACCATTTTCTGTTACTAAGCACGATAACCGCCCCTGTGCATCCAAGTCACCGATATAAATACCATTCGTATTAACAACAACCGCTACAACTCCCTTTTGGGTTCCGTCATATTCAAAATTGGGGTCACTTGTAAGTGCGGCGCCGTCAATATCATTAATACTTTTCCAAACTATTTCGATTTCTTTTGGCGTTATTTCAAAATCCTTTTCGATAGTAAGGTCTTTATAGTTTTGATATGAAATGGTATAAACAACCTTGTATTTACCCGCATCGGTAACGCCGTCCGCTGAAAGTTTTGTTGCATTGACGCCGATTGTTTCATATTCTGCCTTATTATAATAGGCTACTTTGATATTGTTTGTATCTTCTGGGATAACCTTTTCGTCACCGATGGCAAAGTTGCTGGTAAGAGTTAGCATTTGCTTGGTGCCATTGTAAGTGCTGTCTGATAAAGCTGTATTATTTATTGAATAGCGCGAATATACAATGTTTGCTTTAATAGATTCAATGGATTCGTCGCTAAGTGTGGCCTTTTGAATTTCCCAATTAAAACCGTTGCTGTAACTTACAACACTTTTGCCCTCTTGGTCTGTTGAAATCGTTGCGCAGTTAGACTCACCTTTAAGCGTATAGTTATGTAAAAGTGACGAATCTATAACTATTCCTGACGTGTATCTGCCAACCAGTTTGCGGGTTGATGATATCGAATTACTAAAACTTGTATCAAGGCTGCTGCTTGTCTTGGTGGACGTGCAAATAAAGGGTCTTACGCCTGCCTTTGTTTGATTCTCTGTTTTAAACTTTCCTTCGTCCGCTTGGGCAAGGCCAACATATTCAATGGCCAAATCAAAAATTGTGCCGTTATAATCAACACAATTGTTTTGCCCCACAGTTTGCTTATTGCCATCTTTGTCAACGATAAAAAGTTTGGCGATAAGGTCTTTTTTGTTAATAATAACAGTTACGACCTTGTTATAAGACGCATAGCCTTGTTTTTGCACCTTTACGGATATATTAACTGATTGGTTAGTATTATTAGGAACGTCGGTTATACCTTCCCAAGTTTTACCTTCAAGGTCGGCTAAAATAATATCAGCCTTATTAATCCCCGCCGTTTGGTTATCAAAAATGTCTTGAATAATTTTGCTTTTAACGTTTGTGCCATCATAAGTGAAAGCGTAGACGCTTTTAACATTAGCGCCCTCAACGCGCTTTAAACTTACCGAATAGTCAAACGTGCACGATTTGCCCTTATATTTGATGGTGGCAGTTGCACTTGTTACCTCGGCTTCGGTTGAAAAACCCTCAATGGTAACGGCGGGGTCAGTAAGCGCGATATCAACATACCTGCTGCCGATTTTAGCAACAAGCACGCCGCTTGATTTGTCAAAAACCTCGCCAACAACATATTCGGTTTTGATAACGCCATTTTTTATGCCAAGACTTTCAATAGTTTCGCCACAGCCCGTTAGCGCAAAAACCCCTATTATAAGCATCAAACACACGGCCAGCCCATAAAAAAACTTTTTCATACTTACCCCTATTTTCCCCTAAATAAATGTAATTATTAAATTTATCGCCTATCTTTATTGCATATTATCAAATTTAGCACAATTTGTAAAGCAACCACGATGCTTAGCCCAAAACAAACATTGGCTTAACGCGAAGTTTAAGTTTATCCATACGAAAGCCCTCTATGCGACCGTCATTGCTTATTTTTATGCTCATACCGTATTTGCTAAGCGTTTTCGCTGCCGCTAAGCGTCCGCCACCCGTGCTGCCCGCCTCTATCTTAATAATGGCACCAACGGCCAAAATGTTGCCATCAGCGTCAACGATAGTCGCGCCATCTATGCTCATAAGTTCAAGGCGAAGTTTTCGGTCAAGCTCATAAAATTTTCGCCCCGCGATAAGGGTTATAAGATTTGACGATTTTATCATCTTGTCTTCCCTTAAAAAATCACTAAAGACAGGCTCTTCGGGCTCGTCTTGCAAGTCAGCAAAAAAGCTTGTACTCTTGTTTTCTTCAAGTTTAGCTTTATAGCAATCTTCGTTTAAAACGTCACAAATATCGATGTGTTTTAAAACGTTAAAATAGTCTTCTTTATTCAGGTGCACAATACAACCACCTGTGCGCGCAAAACTTGTGTCAAGCGCCGAAAGATAGATGGCTTTTCGAATTTCTTGGGTATAATCGCCCGTGCGGTCGGCTAGTTTTGAAATAATTTCTTCGTGCGTAAAGCAAACCCACTTGCCATTACGCTTGGCAAACAAAAGCGTTTTCTCTTTAAACAACAGTATGTCGCCATTGCTAAGCAAGCAAACCCCAACACGATTGCCCGTGCATAGATTTGCAAGGCGGATGTATTGATACGGAACAAGCAAGCCTTGGTCAAACGTTTTAGGCACCGTTAGATAATTAAGCAGATATCCGTTAGCCGAGATTTCAAGGCAGGTATTTTGTCCATCACTTAAAAGGGCTGAAAAGTCGCTTTTTAAAAACCGCGAGATATTAAGGTTCTTGTTTGTGTTTTGCGGCGCGCGCTTGGTTGATACAATAAAGCCAAACATTACCTTACCGCCCTCATACGTGCGCTGACTCCAACTTTCCATCTGCCCCAAAAGTTCATGAAGTGTTTTGCCCGCGTTAGACGAAAGCGCATTGCAGATGGCCTTTTGAATAACGTGCGCCTCCATGTCCTTGATATAGCCCATATTAAGTTTGGTTGCATAAATAGCCCCCATCTCCTCAATAATTGACCTAACAAGGCTGACTTCGAAACTTTTAAACGGCTGAACACGCTTGATAATAAGACGGTAAGTGTCCGTCTTTGAAAACTTGACCATTATCGTTCCGCCCGCGCCAAGGGCAACCGTAGCGTCACGCGGGGTAGACTCTTCGTCGCCCGCAAGCTCGCTACCCGTAAACATTGAAAGCACATGGTCTTCTATGAACTTTGTAAATTGTTCACGCTTGATAGCCGTTTCTCCTGTTTTGAATAACTTTTTATTTAATTTCTAAAATTACTTTTTGCAGTGTTTTAGCGCATTAAAATACGCTTTTTTGAATTTTTTAACATTAATTTCAGTCAAAACACTATTTTTTGCGTTTTTTGAAAGGTCGATTTGAAAAATGCCCGTTGCAATTTCTTTTAAATACACAACCTTAATTTCGGCCGCTTCCTCAACAAAAATAGTGGGGTCAATTAAATACGCAATGGCCGTGCCGTCATGCATGGCGATGCCGTTTTGCACATGTCTGTCACGATAATTGCGAAAGATGTTTTCAAGCGTGTCTCCAACAATATTCATCTCGCGCGTTTTAAACACTTCTTCCCAATTAAGGAACCCTTTGTGCCCCATTTCCATAGGAACGCAAACCAATCGGACGCCCGAATTTAATACCACTTCGCCTGCCTCGGGGTCACACGCGATGTTAAACTCAGCATATGGCGCGGCAGTGCGGCCGTCTTCATAAAGCGAGCCTGCCATCATCACGATTTTGTCAATCTTTGCAAGCACGTCGGGGTGTGTGTTTATTAAATGTGCAATGTTGGTTAGCGGCCCAAGCGCACATATTGTAACGGGGGTTGGCGAGGTTTTGATCACGTCTGCCATCGCGTCCCACGCAGGCGCGCTGTCCACCTTTCGGCTTGAAGCTGGGAACTTAAAGCCGCCCATACCATTTTCGCCCTGTGCTGAAAGCTTTATAAATGCGTCACGTTTAAGAGGTTTTCTTGCGCCAGCCGCAACCCTAATTTCGGGCGCCCCAATCAGGTCAAGAATACCAAGCGTGTTGGCCGTTATATTCTCAAGCGTATTATTGCCCGCCGTGCACGTAATCAGTTTTATATCAAGGCTTTTAGCCTCAAACGCCATCATAAGTGCAACCGCGTCGTCAATGCCAGGGTCAGCATCAATAATTAAAGGAATTCTGTTCATTTTGCCACCTTTGAGAATTTGTCACTTTCAGTTTATCACACAATAAAAAAATAATCACGCAATTTTAAGCGTATTTTTGAAAAATTTTCATAATTTTTCGCGTTTTGGTTGCGCTTTTGCACTTTTTTAAGCTACACTTATGCTATGAATAATAACACTTTTCTTTCACAAAAACTATTGTGCCCAAGTTGTGAGCACGTGGCAACCGAAAACAAGCAAGACTTGTCTGCCTTTCTTTGTGTTTCAAGCATGGGGCAAGAGGCAGCCACACGCGATGCAATTTGCGCTATGTGCGGCCAAAAAATTGAGGTTTTTGACAGCACGAAAGAAATTAATCTTTTCCTTTCGGCCATCAATAACCCAAACATAAAGGTAGTGGCGTTTACCGCACCATCTATCCGCACGTCGATTGGCGAAATTTTTGGCGCTCCCACTGGCACCGATTTAACTAACCGAATGGTTGGCGCCCTTAAACAAGTTGGCGTTGACTTTGTTTTTGATATGAATTTTGCTGCCGATTTAACCACGGTTGAAGAGGCGGCCGAATTCACCGCGCGCCTTAAATCGGGCAAGAATCTACCGCTTTTAACGTCCTGTTGCCCTGCGTGGGTTAATTTTGTTACCCGCGCCTACCCTGACCTTTCAGGCAATCTTTCAACCTGCAAGTCGCCCCAACAGATGTTTGGCGCGCTTTTAAACACGTATTTTGCAAACAAACTTGGCGTTAATAACACCAGCCTTTTTATCGTGAGCATAGTGCCATGTCTTGCTAAAAAACTTGAACGATTGCGCCCCGCGATAAACTCTAACAAGGGCTTTGATGTTGACTGTACGCTTACCACCGTTGACCTTGGCGAAATTTTAAAAATGCAAAAGATTGATTTACTGGCAG
>USTX01000038.1 GCA_900557655.1 uncultured Eubacteriales bacterium | reverse complement strand
CTCAAATTTTGAATTCGACTACATTTACGGCTACAGCAGATACCACATACTATCTGCAGATTACTTACAAAAAGTATAACGTTAATGCGATTATCAAAAACCCAGATGGCACGGAAACAGAGCATCCAATAGTAAGTGACCAGAATGCGGGAACAAAGTATCATCTTCCAACAGAAATAGACAGTAATAAGGTTGCAACGTGGCTTGTATCAGATCCTGCGAATTATCCGTTTATTAAATATGACGACACAAGATTAGTTTCATCAGATAATGAAGGTTTTTATGTTACCTCTGACACCTCGCAAACGATCAAAGTTTATCCTCTTTACGAAAGTTTATTGATTTCAAGTGAACAAGGTAATAATGAGCGGATTACTATAACAGTAACTCAACCTAATTCAGCAACAATAAGCTATGAAATTAATAGTACAGATTACTTTCCAGCAGTTCGCCTGTTTATAGGAGCGCTTTCATTAGATACAACCGTAAAAATTTCAGTTACCAGAGCGGTTGACACACTTACCTTGATTTATAATCAAGGAGGCTCTACCGAAACGATATCGTATCATAATTCATATGGATTTACATTTGGTTCAAGTGACGTTTCATTCACAATAAGTCAAATTAAATCAGTAATGAATAATGTAACTGGCAACGGCGATTCAAGGCTTATTATCATGATAAAGGAAGATGAAACGGGTGGTGCCGGCGGTGGCGGCTCTGGCGGCGGCGCAAGTGGTGTTGCATGCTCTCAATGCGGCTCAACTAATACTTATTGCATGCAATCTTTTGGCCCAATTGAAAGGGAATGCACACAGTGCGCGACCCACTCAAAGGTGATTTACGAAGTATGGTATTGTAATAACCACCAAGGCAGCTTTGATTATATGTATTGCCCTGTTTGTGACACTATATATGACTAGTAAGCATTGTTAGGGTTTACTGACAAAAATTTAAAAACATAGTATTGCGTAAATACACAAAAAGAAGACACTAATTAAAGTGTCTTCTTTTTTTGTGGGTTGTAAATTTGTGGGTTAAGTTTGTAGGTAAAATTAAGAGGCTTTGTTTATAGCAGAGTTTATCGCAGATTAAAAACAAAGATTTTGGGCGAGGAATAAAACTTGCGGGCAAGGCAGAAACTAGGCGTAAGAGGAAGTGTGATGAAAAACGCTATTGATAAGTTGCAAGCCAAGTTTTCGCCTGAGTGTAATATTGACACTCGGGATTTGACTATTGGGACGTGCGCGGGCAGGTTGTTTTTTGTTGAGTGTCTTATTGACAAAAAATTGTTGAGCAATGACATTGTAAAGGTCATTTTAGACGCGCGTGACCAATTTTCGAGTGATGCGCAGGGTGGCAAAGAGGCGTCAAGGACTGCGCAAAGTGGCGAGAGTCGCGGCGATGTAAATGATACGGGCGATATGCAAGGCGGTAAAAAGGGTGCTGGCGGAGTGTTTGAAACGCTTATTAGTTCTGTGCTGACGCTTGGCAAAGTTGAGCGTTGTGACCTTGATACCGCGGTAAAAAGGGTACTGGCGGGTTTTGCGGTTCTGGCGGCAAGCAGCGAAAAAGACTATCTTGCGATGCCGATACAGGGTTGGGAGACGCGCTCTATCACCGAGCCGCCAACAAATTCGGTTTTAAAGGGGCCGCGCGAGGGCTTTGTTGCAGATTTGAATATTAATGTGAGTTTGGTGCGAAGGCGTCTTGCTACCCCCGATTTAGCCTTAAAAACGATAACACTTGGGCGCAAAAGCCAAACCCGAGTTGTGCTTATCTATCTAAAAAGCGTGGCCAGCAAAAAGGTTATTTCAGAGATTGAGGGGCGGCTTAATTCGATTGACATAGATGGCATAACGGCGTCGTATTACGTTGAAAGCCTTTTAAGAAATAATGACAGCAAGTTGTTTCGTCAAATCGGCACCACCGAAAAGCCAGACATCGCTACGGGCAAGATTTTGGAGGGGCGCGTGTGCATCTTGGTTGACGGAACGCCGATTGCGCTTACGGTGCCATACGTGTTTTTGGAAGACATCCAAAGCAGCGACGACTATTATATGCATCCCGCGCGGGCGACGTTTATACGTATGCTTCGCTTTTTTGGCATTCTAATTGCCATAATGCTGCCGGGAATATATGTTGCACTTGAAAGTTTTCACTATCGCTTGATGCCGATTGATTTTTTGATAAGCATTTTGTCGTCTATTCAGGGGATAAGTTTTCCGCCGTTGCTTGAAATCTTGTTTGTGCTGTTTTTGTTTGAGATTTTAAACGAGGCGTCGGTCAGGATGCCCAAATACCTTGGGATGGCGCTGTCTATTATTGGCGCGCTTGTGCTTGGAGACACGGCCGTGCAGGCGGGGGTTATAACCAGCCCGTCTATTATGATTGTTGCGATTTCGGGCATTACAATTTATATTTTGCCTGACCAAGCCCCTATAACAGGTCTGCTTAGGCTTGCATTTACGCTTGCGGGCGGCTTTGCAGGTTTTTATGGCATACTGCTTGGCATCATATTTTTGTCAGGGTATCTTGTTAGCATTTCAAACTTTGGGGCGCCGCTTATGGCTCCGTTTGCGCCGTCAATTAAGGCCGATAAAAAAGACGCACTTATTAAAACCAGCCTTAACCAAATGATAACGCGGCCAAAAAGTTTTCCTAATAACAATCGTATTAGGCAGGCACCGCGCACCAAGGCGCAGGCCGAGGTTGTTGCAACGCACGACCCATCAATAAAAAACTCTATCTTAAAACGCGCCCAAAACACTAGCAGGGCGGATAACGAAATTGGCAAAACGCCTAACACGGGTAACAAAAAGCGTAACACGGATAACAAAACGCGTAACGCGAGCAACAAAAAGTTAAGCGGCGAGGTGAAAGATGATTAACAAGCGTCAGGCAATTTTGCTAATTTTGATTTGTGCAATTTCAACCAAAATTCAGCGCTTGCCGAGCATGATTTCGCTAGGCGTTGGGCGGGATGCGTGGCTTATAGTTTTAGCGTTGGGGCTTATTGACACGATTTTTCTTGCTTTTGCGCTGTGGTTTTTTAACCGCCATAACAGCACGCATTCAACGTTTGACGTTGTTAAAAATTCAATGGGCAACTTTATGGGGCGCATAGTCTGTTTTGCTTTGTTTTTGTATTTTGGATTGAAGTCTATTTTGCCAAGTGAGGCAATTCACGACCTTTTTGCAAACGTTTTGTTTGACACGCTTGACTTTAAACTTTTTGGCCTTATTCTTTTGGGTGTTGTGGTTTTTGGTTGCATTAAGGGGCTTAGGACTATGGGGCGCCAATGCGAAATATATGCGGCTTTGATTGGGGTTGGTATTGCGGGCGTGCTGTTTTTGGGGTTCACTAATTGCAGGCTCGAGCGCGTGCTTCCTATGCTTGAAAATTCTGTGCCATCGCTGACAGTGGAAGCGATAAAAGATAATGTTTGGTTTGGCGACTTTATGATTTTGATTTATCTTACGGGCAAGGTGTCACTTAATCGTGACCAAAAACTTGGGTGGAATTTGGTGCTGCCGTATTTTGCTGTGGTGTGTGTGATTGTTCCGCTCAGTTTCGTTTTATTCACGTCGCTTTATGGAAACTTGGCCGCGCTGCAAGGCAATGCAATTTCAAGCCTCACGCAATTTTCGATTTTGGCGCTTGACATTGGGCGCGTGGGATGGTTCTTTGTTTTGTTTGAACAGGTGTCAACAGTTTTGGCGCAGTCGATATTTATTTTAATGGCAACAGACTGCTTTTGCAAAACATTTGGGATTAAATCGCCTGTAATACCAATTTGGGTTTTGGCAACGGGATTGTTTATGCTTGATAACTTTGTTTTTAATAACGCTGAAATAGAATCATTTAGATTTAGAGATACTGTTTATCTAACAAATTTAATTATTGAGGCATTTTTAGTGGTAGTTTTAATCATTTCAAGCCTAATTTGTAAGAAAAAAGAAAAATTAGCGTATATATGTGCTAAAAATACGCATAAAAACGCAAAATCGCCTCAAAAGACTGCAATTTCGGGGCAAAAAATGCAAAAAAGTGGCAAAATTGAGAATGCTGGTGCGCTAAAATTAAATAAAATGCAAAATAGAAATGCTGAAAGTGATGTCAGTAACGGTGGCAAAAACAAACTAAAAAATAATAAAAATGCGCCGAAAAGAAAGACTGTGCTTGTGGCGGCGGAGGTGCAAGATGGGTAGATTTTTTAGGCGTCACACATGGCTTATTGTGTTGCTTGCATTTTTGTGTTTGTTTCCGCAAGCGCTTACCAGTCAGGCGCGCCTTAACAACCGCGTGCTTATAACAGGGCTGGCAATTGATAAAACGGACAAGGGTTATTTGGTGACGGCGCAAACTGTGTTTCCGTCGGCGGGAAGCGAGTCGGGCGGCGAGGGCGCAGAATTGAATTTTATAAGCGAAGAAGGCGTGTCGATAACCGAAAGTATTAAAAAGCTATCCTATAACATAGGTAAAATTGCGGGGCTATCGCATATGAACTTTTTGCTTATAAGCGACAGTATTTTTGAAGATAAAAACGTGGCAACCACGCTTGATTATTTTCTTCGCGACCCGTATTTACCTAATTCAATAATGCTTTTATATTGTAAAGGTAACGCGCAAGAACAACTTCAAAAAACTAAAAATCTTGAACTTTCAGTGGGGCTTGGGCTTCAAAAAATTTATAGTTATAAAGAGTCGTCATTAAACTCAAAGATGGTGACGCTGCAAGATTTTATAAGCGACAGTCTTGACCCGTCAAAGGTGTCAATTGTGCCACAACTTAATATTACAGAGGCTCAATCGGGCGAGAACGCTAGTTCGTCGTCAAGCGAAAGTTCGGGGGAGGGTTCAACCAGTGGCGCAACGGGCTCGACCCCTTCGGGCGGCGGAAACTCCGCGGCGGGCAGCTCGTCTTCCAGCGGCTCGGGCGGCGGCTCGGGTTCAAGCGGTTCGGGTGATTCGGGCGGAGATTCGGGTGGCCAAAGCTCTGGGGGAAACAGTGCGGCCAGTGCGGCGGTAAAGGGACGCATACAGTTTTTTACGCCGTTTGCGTATTTCAAAAATGGCAAATTTATGGGCGAGATAACCGATCAGAAAGAGATAATTTCATTCCTGTTGCCTACTAATAAAACACAGACATTTGATTTGGTTATTGAAAATGTTAACGATGGTAATGTTTATCACGATGCAAAGGTTGGGCTTCGCATTTATAAAAAAAGTTCAAAAATTAATGTAGATTTTTCGGGCGCGCGCCCTAAGGCTAAATTTAAAATTGGGTTTGATAAGGTTCAGTTTATGGAGGGCATTAAAGATGGCGTGGCGTATGAGGGGGCGTATCAAAACCTTAAAGTTTATGAAAACGATACCCTTAAAGAGGCGGCCAAAAAACAACTGGCTGAGAACTTTAAAAAGGTGGTAAGCGCGGGCAAAAAAGCCAATGTTGACATCTTTAAAATAGCAGATTTTTGTTACAGATTTAAAAATAAAGAGTGGAAAGAGTTCTTAAAAAATATCAGTAATATAGATAACTATCTTGATGAAATTGATTTTGAGTTTGATTTAGAAATTCGCAATTTTGGCTAATTAAAGCGTAAAAAATGGCAAAAAATCGTGTTTTTGGCCTATAATCATAAAAATTTTGCCATTTTGCGTTTTTAATTTAGAGCCAAAAAGGGTTTTTATAAAAGAAAAGGCTGCACACACGCGGCCTTTTGTTTTTAAATTTTTAACAAAATTTTAACAATGTGTTGACACGTAAATGTGCGGTGGTTATAATTAAGTCATACCAAATCGGTAGGAGATGTTATGAAAAACGAAAAAGTTGTGGTGGCGATGAGTGGCGGGGTTGACAGTTCTGTCAGTGCGCTTATTTTAAAGCAGATGGGTTATGACGTTGTTGGCCTTCATATGAAAGAAAGCAATGCTGAGCAAGAAAGCAAAGACGAAAATGACTTGCGTGCGCTTTGTAGCAAGCTTGAAATTCCGCTTTATATTGAAGAATATACCAGCCAGATGCAGCGGGTTAAGGACTATTTTTTGGATAGTTACAAGCAAGGTAAAACGCCAAATCCTTGCGTAGTGTGTAATCGCGAGGTTAAGTTCACGCCCTTTATTGAGTTCGCTGATAAAATTGGCGCAAAATATTTTGCGACGGGGCACTATGCGCAAACCGAAGTAAAAGATGGCGTCACGTATCTTAAAAAGGGTGCTGACAGCCTTAAAGACCAATCCTATTTTTTAAATAGGCTTACGCAAGAGCAGGTGTCGCGCGCAATTTTTCCGGTTGGCACTATGAAAAAAACCGATTTAAGGAAGCTTGCTGAGGCGTATAATCTTGGTGTTGCGCACAAGAAGGATAGTTTTGATGTTTGCTTTGTTGGGTCACAAAAATTTAAAGACTATATGAAAACGATGTGCCCCGAAAGAAAAGGCGACATTGTTGATATCGAAACGGGCAAGGTTG
>USTX01000037.1 GCA_900557655.1 uncultured Eubacteriales bacterium | reverse complement strand
TATCCAAAACCGCCTTAATCTCTTGTGGCTTAGGCAATTCAAGTTCTTTTTCTTTGTTGCGATTTTTCTCTTCGGCCTTTAAAATAGCCTTACAAATCTCAACGCAGTCTTCACAAATCGTCACCGTGCCATTCGGGTTTTCAATCATTCGATTGACCTCGGCGCGGCTTCGGCCACAAAACGAGCACGTATCATTTTTTAGATTCGGGTTGTTGTTTTCCATCAGGTCTCCTTTAAAAAATATTTGGTAAATGAATTATTTACCAAATATTGGTTGCGATACACTTTTCGCGATTTTTGTCTTGGTGCAGTATCGCACGGTTAAACTATATTACACAACTATTTGCGCTTATCATAAATCTTGTCAATAAGGCCGTATTTTAGCGCCTCATTTGCTGACATAAAGTTATCACGGTCAGTATCTTTTTCAATCGTAGCAAGGTCTTGCCCGCAATTGTCGGCCAAAATCTTGTTAAGCTTTTTCTTGGTTTTTAAGATGTGCTCGGCATGAATAGCAATATCGCTAGCCTGACCCTGCGCACCGCCAAGAGGTTGATGAATCATAATCTCGCTGTTAGGAAGCGCGCACCTTTTGCCCTTAGCACCGCTTGAAAGCAGCACCGCCGCCATACTAGCAGCCATACCAACACAAATCGTGCATACGTCACACTTGATATAGTTCATCGTGTCAAAAATGGCCATCCCCGCCACCACGCTACCGCCAGGGCTGTTGATATACATCATAATGTCTTTATCGGGGTCTTTGCCTTCAAGGTAAATAAGTTGCGCAACAAGTAAGTTGGCTGTTGCGTCAGTTATCTCGTCTGACAAAAACACGATCCGGTCTTCAAGCAGCCTTGAATAAATGTCATACGATCTCTCGCCACGATTGGTTTGCTCTATGACCATAGGAACTAAAACGTTCTTTTCCATAAAATCTCCTTATTTTTTGGTAGGCGCCGCATATGCCGCCCCACATTATTCAATAGTGTTTAACTCTTTAAGTTTTGCCATCAATTTTTCAGTTAAAACATTGTTGCGGATAAATTCTTCTTGATTGCCCTGCATCGTGTTTTTAACCTCTTCAACCGACCTGTGCATATGATCAGCGATTTCTTTAACCTTAGCGTCAAACTCTTTGTCAGTTACCTTAATCTTTTCCGCCTTAACAATCTCTTGCAAGGTAAGTTGAGTTTTTACTGACTTCTCGGCTTCCTGTTCACGTGACTTTTTATAGTCTTCAAGCGTGGTGTTGGTGTATTTAAGATAATCTTCAAATCTTAAACCTTGATAAGCCAAGCGTTGACGGATGTCTTCAACGAAATTTTCAACTTGGTTGTTAATCATACACTCAGGAATCTTAACCTTGGTTTGGTCAACAATCTTATCAATAAGTTTGTTTTCAGCGTCCGCTTCGGCCTGTTTTTCTTTGCTTTCTTGTTTTTTCTTTTTAATGTCTGCTTTAAGCTCAGCAAGAGTATTAAACTCGCTTACGTCTTTTGCGAAATCGTCATTAATTTCAGGCATTTGTTTCTCGCGGATGCCCAAAAGTTTAACGTGGAAAACAGCAGGCTTGCATTTAAGCCCCTCGGCGTGATAGTTTTCAGGGAAAGTTACGTTAATATCCTTCTCTTCGCCGATTTTCATACCAACCATTTGGTCTTCAAACCCTTCAATAAATGAGTGGCTGCCAAGTTCAAGTTCTTGATCTTTAGCAGTGCCGCCTTCAAAAACAACGCCGTCTGCGCTGCCTGAATAGTCAAGGTTAATAAGGTCGCCAAGTTTTGCCTCGCGGTCAGTCACCTCAACAAAACGCGCTTGTTTTTCACGCAAGGCGTCAAGCTCGGCATTAACCTCAGCCGCGCTTACCGTTGATTTGGCTTTTTTGATAACAATGCCCTTGTATTCGCCGATAGTTACCTCAGGATAAACCGTGATTTTAGCAACAAAAACAACACCCTTGTCATCAATCGATTTAATGCTTACGTCAGGATAGTCAACTGGGAAGATCTTTTTCTCTTTGTCAAGCATTTGCCCGTAATATATTGGGCAACAATCGTTAAAAGCATCTTCATAGAAAAGATATTCGCCATAAGTTTGCTCTAACACTTTTCTTGGAACTTTGCCTTGTCTGAACCCCTCTTTTTTATATTTGCCTTTATTTTTTTGATAGGCTTTTTCAACCTCTTGTTCCCACTCTTTTGCGTCAAGAGTGAATTCAACTTCGATAGTATTTTCCTTTCTTTCTCCAACTTTGTATTTCATAAAATTCTCCTTTAATGCTTACGCAATCATTATTTTACACCAAACCCAAAAGATAGTCAAGGTTTAGCGCACGTTGTTTTTAAAATAAAACCAAGCACACAAACGAAAACAGACAGAATATCGCACAAAGCGACACCTTAACAAGCCCCAAAACAATTTGCTTTTTTATTGCGGCCTCGTCGTTTGCGTCGTCGTCAGTTGCGTCGTCAGTAGTGCCATCAAGCACAGCATTGCTTTTTTTATTATTTGATAATTCGTATTCTCCACTTTCGCCAGTTTCTACTGCGGTTACGTTTTCGGCATTCGCTGCGGCGTTTTTTGTGCTGCCAGTTTTATCAGTTTCAATTGTTTGAGCGGCATTTGTTACGCTGTTGTCCGCTTTTGTGTCGGCGCTATCAGTTGTGTTGTCTGCCGTTTTTGGCGCTGACAAAATGGTTTTTAAGGCCTTATACCTGCCATTAAGGTAAATGCAGCCGTTAATCGTCATCAGCCCGAAAGCTACAACATACAACACCAGCGCACAAATTAAAAGCATTTCAAGCCCCGAAAATTCAAACGCAAGCGCCAAAATTGTTGCAACCATAAACGCCACGAATTGGCTTATCATCAGCGCGTTTTCAATCTTGTTTTTCATATTAGTTCTCCTTTATTTGTTTGTTTTCAAACTTAACTTTAAGCTTTTTTAAAACGTCTTTAAAATAATCGGGCAAGTCGCACCTAAACGTCATTCTTTCGCCCGTTACGGGATGTGTAAGTTCAAGTTCTTTTGCGTGCAACAATTGACCGTTTAGTTTAAATTTTTGGTTAGCATAGCCATAAACGGGGTCGCCAACAATTGGGTGGCCAATCGCCTTGGTGTGAACGCGAATTTGGTGCGTGCGGCCAGTTTTAAGCTGAAAATCAACAAGCGTAAAGCCGTCATAAATCGTGTTTACGCGATAGTGCGTTTCAGCGTATTTACCCTCAGAGTCAACCGCCATCTTTTTATAGTCTTTTTTGTCGCGCGCGAGGGGCAAAACCACGTCGCCTTCAAGCGTTTTAAACTCGCCTTCACAAAGCGCAACGTAGCGCCTAAAACACGTGTGAGCAGCGATTTGACGCGCCAAATTCTCGTGCGCGGCGTTGGTTTTTGCAACAACGATAAGGCCCGACGTGTCTTTGTCTATCCTGTGAACAATGCCCGGCCGTATCGCCCCGCCAACGCTGCTTACGTTTTTAAAATGAAATAAAAGCGCATTAACAAGCGTATGGCTTGGGTTGCCAATCGCGGGGTGAACAACCATCCCCTGCGGCTTGTTGATAACCTCCAAAAACTCGTCTTCATAAACAATATTAAGCGGGATGTTTTCGGGCTCAATGTCAGTAATCTCGGGCGCTGCGATAAGGTCAAGCGTAATGGTTGCGCCGTTTTTGATAAGCGCGCCAGCCTTGGCCTTTTTGCCCTCAACCAAAACGCGACCATCGTCAATTTGGTGCTTGATTTGAGAGCGCGTCCAGTCTTCAAGCGCATCCGTTAAAAACTTGTCTAGGCGCACTTTTTCGGCGTTTCTTACAACCAAGATCTGCTTTAAGTCTTGCATTTCGTATTCTCCTTTGGTGTGCGTCTACCCTTGCGTTCAACCTCAAATTCGCCTCGGTCGGTTTCAGGTTGTTTGTTACTTTTTTGGGCGTTTTTGTTGGATGACGCCGCTGATTCGTCGTCATCTTTGCGAGATTCTTTGTCATCCTTTTTGTGTTTTTTGCAAAACAAAAGGTAAACGGCCAAAAGCGCAACGCTTGCGCAGATAAAGGCGTCGGCAAAGTTAAAAATTGCAAAATTGATTGATTTAAAATAGATAAAATCGCGCACGCCGCCTAAAATAATACGGTCAATAACGTTGCCGATAATTCCGCCCGCCATAAGCCCAAGCGTCACGCCAAGAAAGGGCGAGTCCCCCAGTATTTTTGAAATAAGGCAATAAATAAGCCCCGCAATAACGGGAATAGCAAGGATAATAAAAAACCATCTCGCGCCGCCAAAAAGGCCGAACGCCGCGCCATCATTAAACGCGCTTTGAACCCACAAAAAGTCGCCCAGCACGCTGAATGCTGAGCCATAAAACCAAAGCTTGGTCAGTTGGTCAATAACAACGCTTGCAACGGCGGCGATGACTGCATAGATTATCACGCGTCTTCTCCTTTCAAATTAAGGTCATTATGCAAAAAGTTTTCAAACGCTTTAAGCGAGTCAACATTAGTATAAAGCCCATCAAAATTAATATATGCGTGCATGGCGCGCAACTCTTTTTTGGGGTAAAATTTGGTCTTTACGGTAACGCCCGCCTCTTCAAGTTTTTTTGAAAACGCAAGCGACTGTGACTTGTGCAATTTGTCTATCTCACCGCTTGCCAAAAACACAGGCGGAAGCCCCGCACAGTCACTTTTTATCGGCGAATACTTTTCAAGCTCAAAAAGATTATCTTTCCCGCCACTCACGCACGCGTCAACATACGTTTCAATATGCGGAAATCCAGATTTTTTAACCGTTTCAAGGTCATAAACGCCATAAAACAGCCCAAGCCCTTTAAGTTTACCAAACGCCTCTGGGTCGGTGTTTTTCAGATCAAGCGCCAGTTCGGCCGAGATGTGCGCCCCCGCCGAGTCGCCACAAAAAACGATGTTAGACGTGTCTGCACCAAACGAATCGCCCGTCTTTAAAACGTAGTCCAACGCCGCGTGTGCGTCCTCCATTATGCTTGCAAGTTTGGCTTTCGGTGCCAGGCGATAGTTGCACGTAAAAACGATAAAACCCATCTTGGCAAGCCTGCGCGACAGCGTCACATACACCGTTTTTGAATAGCACGCCCACCCGCCACCGTGATACCAAATAATGGTTGGGTATGTTTTTTTACGCTTTTCAGGCTTGTTATAAATGCAGTTTGCGTCGGCCGGAAAATGGACGTCAAGGCGTTGGCTAAGGGTGCCGTTTTGGACGTAACTAAGCCCTTTTTTGGTTTTAACGCCGGGAATATGTTTATGAAAATTATACACTACGCTACCAAGCATAGTGCCAAGTCCACTTGTAAACTTAATTCGGTAGATTTTCAAACTCATTACGGCTATTATACAATTATTTTGCCAAATTGCCAACTATTTAAAAATACTTTTCTTAATTTGAAAAATTTTCTAAGTATTTTTGTAAAATTGTTGACACAGCGTGCGTTAGACGCTAAAATATAATCCCATGGAAAATTATTTAGACTGTTTAGAAGATATATATAAGCATTATCCGCTTAGTGAAAGTGATGCGGCCGAACTTGGTCGCTTTGAAAAAAAGGTTTTAAGACGCTTAAAAGGCGAGCTGAAACTTTATGGCTATATGCCAACTTTAAGTTTTGTAAGCAAAAATGGTAATACGCTTGGGCACCTTGCTGCCCTTTGCGGGTTTGACTCGATCGCCAACTTAATTATCGACCGCCCCGAAGCCTGCTTGGTTAACAACTCTAATGCAACAATGGCGCACATTTATGTCAATCAGGGCAATGAAAAAATGGCCATTAAATGCCTTAAAAACAAAGAACTTGTTATGGTTAAGGCGGACGGAAAAACTTTTGTTGAGTTGGCGTTTACTAAACGCGGGTTTAACTCACTTTTGAATTTGGCGTGCGATGATGAAGTCATTTTGCGTACCCCAAATGAATATCGCGAACATCTTGGTTTTTCGGCCGTACGCACGGGGCGCACTCGCCTTGCGATTAAAATCATTGAAAACCACCCCGAGGTCGCCAAACTAAAAAATATCGACGGCGACACGATGGGTCACATCGCCTATGACGAGTTAAATCTGCCCGTTTTGCGCGCTGTTCTAGCTAATCGCACTCTAAGGCGCATTCAAAACCGAAGCAAACAATCAGTAATGCACCTTGTTTGTATAGCGCCAAAAACCCAAAAGCTTATTTCGGCCGAGGTCGCCAAAGATGCCCCAGCCATGACCAAGCAAGACTGTTTTGGCAACACGCCGGCGCACTATCTTGTTTCAAGCAACAACATCGCGCTTTCAAACGCCGCCATCAAACTTAAAAACGCCTGCCAGATAGAAAATAAAAACGGCGACACCCTTCTTGACATCGCCCGCGCCAACGGCACCCTTACTTCCATCGCCAACTTCATCCCCGAACCAGAGAAATAGTAAAGTTGAAAGTTTAAATAAAGCGTTGTTCCTCACAGTGACAAGCAAACACAAAGAAAAAACTCTATGCGTAATTAACATAGAGTTTTTGTTTTTGTAATTTTATACTCCG
>USTX01000036.1 GCA_900557655.1 uncultured Eubacteriales bacterium | reverse complement strand
GCCCGCCGTCGCGAAGATCGGCATTTTCCTCGCCGTAATATACGGCCTGAGCGCGATCTTCACCTATACTCAGCACTATATCATGGCGACAGTGACGCTCAAGATGTCGCGCCGGATGCGCGGGGAGCTGTCGGAAAAGATAAACCGCGTGCCGCAGAAATACTTCAACTTTCATGCGCAGGGCGATATTCTCAGCCGCATCACCAACGATGTTGACACGATTACGCAGTCGCTTAATAACAGTGTGACCACACTTGTAAGTTCAATAATTATGCTTATCGGCACAACGGTTATGATGTTTATAACCAACTATGTTATGGCACTTTGTGCGATAATTTCTGCGTTTATTGGGTTTGCGCTTGTGGCACTTGTTATGGGCAAGTCGCAAAAATTCTTTATGGCGCAACAGCGAAACCTTGGCGCAATCAACGGCCAAATCGAAGAGAGTTTTTCTGGCCACGACGTTTTGATGGTGTCTAACGCGCTTGGTGAAGACAAGGCTAAGTTTGACACGCTTAACGCCAACCTTTATCGTTCGGGTTGGAAAGCGCAGTTTTTGGGTGGCCTTATGGGGCCAATCATGAACTTTATTGGCAACCTTGGCTATGTTGCGGTTTGCGTTGCGGGCGCGCTTTTGACGGCCAACGGAACCATAACTTTTGGCGTTATAGTGGCGTTTATGCTTTATGTTAGGCTGTTTACGAACCCACTTACGCAGTTGGCGCAAGTTGGGTCAAGCCTTCAAAGTGCGGGGGCTGCGGGCGAGCGTGTTTATGAGTTTTTAAACGCGCCAGAACTTGAAAACGAGGCAGACAAAATAACCAGTCTTCCTAACGTTGAGGGCAATGTTGAGTTTGTTAATGTACGCTTTGGGTATGAAAAAGACAAAGAAATTATTCACGATTTTTCAGCGTCAGTAAGGGCTGGGCAAAAGGTTGCGATTGTTGGCCCAACCGGCGCAGGAAAAACTACGATGGTTAACCTCTTGATGAAGTTTTATAACATCAATTCGGGCAAAATTTTGATTGACGGCGTTGATACGCACGACCTCTCGCGAGAGTATATTCACAGCCTTTTCGGTATGGTTTTGCAAGACACGTGGCTTTTTGAGGGCACGATTATTGACAACATTATATATAACCAACAGGGCGTTACGAAAGAGATGGTTGAGGTGGCGTGCAAGGCGTGCGGTCTGCATCACTTTATAATGACGCTGCCCGAAGGGTACAACACCGTGCTTGACGACAATACGTCAATTTCGGCGGGGCAAAAACAGCTTTTAACTATTGCGCGTGCGATGGTGCAAAACGCGCCAATGCTTATCTTAGACGAAGCCACCAGCAGTGTAGACACGCGCACCGAGGTGCTTATATCAAAGGCGATGGATGCCTTGGTAGCAGACCGAACAAGTTTTGTTATTGCGCACCGACTTTCAACTATCAAAAACGCCGACCTTATTCTTGTTATGGAAAATGGCGACATTGTTGAAAGTGGAACGCACGCCGAACTTCTTTCACGCGGCGGCACCTACGCTAAACTTTATAACAGTCAATTTGAAACTGTTGAATAAGTTGTTGTATTAAATTTTTTATTAGGACTTTTAACAAATGGGTTAAAAGCCCTTTTTTATTTATTTGAGTTCAAATATTTGATTTTATTGACATTTTTTATGATTTGCACTATAATTTACACATGTAAAATTTTAAGACATTTAAAATTTTTAATGGAGAAAATTATGAATATTTATTCTAAATTAATTGAAAATAACCCGCGTTTTAGCAGAAGACCAAAGTGGCCTAAAAAGGTTGTTATAACTGGCGGTATGCCAAACGGTAACAAAAAACTTCATATTGGGCATTTGGCGGCCGTTTTTATTTGGGCAGATGCTTTTGCGCGCTTTATGCGCAATAATATTGGCGAAGATAATGTTATTTTTGTTTCGGGGACGGACGGGTTTGGTTCTCCTACCGAAGAAAGGTATCGTATTGCTATAAATGACAAAACTTTTGAAGGCTCGATTGCGGATTTTGTTAAACTTCATCATGACGACCAAAAGCGTACGCTTGATAGATATAATATAAGCCTCAATCTTTTTGCGGCGTCTTGCCTTGACCCATTTGTTTCAACACATGAGGCAATGGGCAAAGAGATTTTTGATAAGCTTTCATCAGGCGGATACCTTAAACTTAGTGACTCGTTACAATTTTATGACACAAAACTTAATAAGTTTTTAAATGGTAGGCAGGTTGTTGGTAAATGCCCAATCGAGGGGTGTGCGTCGGAGGTTGGCTATGCGGATGAATGTGCGCTTGGCCATCAATATCAGCCAGAAGAACTGATAAACCCAGTAAGCACGCTTACAAACACTGTGCCAGAGTTAAGAAAGGCACAAAACTGGTATTTCCCGCTTGATAAATTCAAAAACGATTTGCATGAGTGGGTTGATTATTGCGCTAAAAACGCATCAACGCGATCATTTATGCTTACCATAATTAATGACTATTTAAGAAATCCTGTTATATTTGTTAATAAAAAATATATGGAGCAGGTTGACGGTCTTCGCGCCAAACTTCCTGAGTTTAAAACGATTGAGCCTAACAAAGGTGACCTTTATCAGCTTGAATTTGTTAACATTGAAGACCGTGATATCGCGCGCGAATTATTTGTTAAAGAGGGCGTAAGGTGCAAAACAAGCAATGCACTTTTCCCATTCAGGTTAACGGGCGACGTTAACTGGGGGCTTAAAGTGCCTAAAAGCGCGGCGCTTGAAAACAGCAATATTAAGTCGTTTTGGGTTTGGCCAGAGTCACTTTGGGCGCCAGTTTCGTTTACTGAATATTATTTAAAACAAAAGGGGAGCCATGAAACGTGGAAGGATTGGTGGTGTAACCCTGATTGTGAGGCTTGGCAATTTATTGGCGAAGACAATATTTATTTCTATGCCGTTGTTGAGCCGGCCATGTTTGAGGCGTATAACAAGGCAAATGCGGGTTCTAATCAGTTTATAAAGCCAAAAATTGTGTCAAACAAGCATGTACTATTTAAAAACGCAAAGGCCAGCAGCAGTGGTAAGTTTAAAGCGCCAACCGCCGAAGAATTGCTTGAAAACTATTCAGTTGATCAACTTAAAATGCATTTTCTTGCGCAAGGCCTTGAAACTAACCAATTTCAATTCAAGTCAAAGATTTACACCGACCCAGACTTTCCGGGCAAAGACCCAGTTGAAGCACAAGGCGATTTGCTGTTTAACATATTTAACCGCCTTGCTAGGTCAATTCTTTACACTCTTCAAAACAAGTTTGATGGCAAGATGCCCGTGGGTGAGGTATCAAGCGAGGTTCTTGAAAGGTCGCTTAACGTGATTTTGTCTTACGAGCAGTATATGTATCAGGCGCAGATGCACAAGATTATTTCATTAATCGATGTTTATCTAAGAAATGCAAACAAAGATTGGGCGCGTATTATGAACTTTTCAGACAAGTCAATAACACCCGAAATGCAAGCGCAAGAGATGATTGACGCGTTGCATATTTTAAGAACGGCGATGGCGATGGTTCGTCCTATCGAACAAAAAGGCACGGATATGCTTAAAGAGTATTTTGGGTTTACTGATGAGGTGTTTATGTGGCCATCAATATTCAAATCAGCCTATGATGTTATGAAAACGCCTAATAAGCCAGAATTTAAATTCTTGGAGCCGCGCGTAGACTTTTTCAAAAGAGAAAGCATTAAAGCCTAAAAGGTATGCTTAAATAGAGGTTTAGGCCTCTATTTTTTTGTGGGGGTAAATTTGGAGGAAGTGCGTTTATATTTGACAAGGGTTGGGAAAATTTATTAAAATATAAAAAAATAAATAAAGGAGAAAACAAAATGAAAAAACAAATTAAAGTCTTTCAAATTGGTTGTGGCAAAATGGCGGTGTACACTATGCGCTATGTATTTGAAAAGGGTGGCGTTGTTGTTGGCGGTGTTGATATTGACCCTAACCGTGTTGGCAAGGATATCGGCGTTATCATGGGAACAAGCAAGGTCGGCGTTGTGGTTGCGCACGCAAAAGACCTTGAAGCTGAGCTTAAACGCACAAAACCCGATGTTGCTATCATCACAACGATGAGCCTTTTAAGCGACATTTATGACTCGTTTATGATTTGCGCAAAATGTGGTGTTAATGCTATCACGACGTGCGAAGAAGCGTTTTTCCCTTGGAACAGTAATGAAAAAATGACCAAAAAGCTTGATAAAGTGGCCAAAGAAAACAACTGCACCTTGTCAGGCAGTGGGTATCAAGATTTCTCTTGGGGTCAGCTTATTTCAAGCCTTTGTGGTACAACGCAAACGGTTAAAACCATCCGCGGCCGCAGCAGCTATAACGTAGAAGACTATGGCATTGCGCTTGCCCAGGTGCACGGGGCAGGGCTAAGCCTTAAAGAGTTTGACGAAAAAATCGCCAGTGCTGACAGAATCAGTGACGAAGCGCGCCACGAGATTATAAAAAAAGGCGAATACAGCCCATCATATATGTGGACGGTTAACGGCTGGCTTTGTGAAAAACTGGGTCTTACCGTTGTGCGTCAAACCCAAAAGTGTGTGCCACAGACTTACAAAAAAGACCTTGTAAGCAAAACGCTTAATATGAAAATCCCTAAGGGTTACGCAACGGGTATGAGTGCGGTTGTTACAACCGAAACCAAAGAGGGCATCACGCTTATAACCGAATGTATTGGCAAGGTTTATGGGCCAGACGAGTTTGACTGCAATGAATGGACAATTGAAGGTGAGCCAACCACCACGGTAACGGTTAATCGCCCTGCTACCGTTGAGCTTACGTGCGCATCTATTGTTAACCGCCTTCCTGACCTTATCAACGCGCCAGCGGGCTACGTGACGACTGACAAACTTGGTGAGCTTACCTATCACGTTAAGTTTTAATCAATTAAATATTAAGAATAAATGAGATATTTGTTTTATAAGTCGCCTTTTGTGGCGGCTTTTTAAGTATAAAAATGTTTGACTTGCGGGGGCGCGATTGGGTATAATGGTGATAAGGAGAAGCGCGATGGGGCTTTTTGGCAAAAGGTTTAGTATTTTGAAACTGATTGGCCTTATAATTGCTGGGGTAGTGGTTATGCTTTTGATTTTTAAAGGGCAACTTAACGCGGCGGTGGCGGGGCTATGAAAAAGAATAAAACGTTACGTTTTTTTGTTGCGCTTTTGATTGTGCTTGTGTTTTTGGCTGGGCTGGTTGTTGGCGGGTATTTTATCCTTGATAAAACGGTTGTACCACGCTATTTCGGCATGTATGGGATACATAATATGGGCGAGCTTGTTCAAATGATGGGCACGCTTTATAACAGTAATAATGAAACAGATATTGTAACCAACGGGTTTTCAAGCGCTGACCTTGCGTCGGCGGAGGATAAACTTATAGCGGTTGGGTTCCCTAAACTTGAATCAACGGGGCGCCTTAATTACAGCGAGATTGGCGAAGGGCACGTTGCACCAACACCTGAATCAAGCACACAACTGACGGATAAAGAGCTTGCAAGCGTTTTGGGCGAGATGTTAAAGTCGGGCGTGATGGCGGAAAAACTTCCTGACCTAAAATACTTAAACACGCTATCGTTTACAATGCTTGAAACGATAATTAAGCCAACCAAGGTTGATGGCGTGGTTGACCCCGATTCGGCCAACGTTGTGTTTACGCTTAAACTTGACACGTCGTCTGTGCGCGAGCAAATGGCTGCCGAGATGGAGATGCCGCTGTTTTTGCTTAATATGATTGTGCCGAAAAAATTGTTTATAAACGTCAATTTTAACGTAAGTATTGTTGACGGCGAGTGGGTTTATTCAAACTCTAAAATTGCAATCAACGGCCGAACTAGCAAGCAGAGCGAGATTCTTTTAAACCTTTTAATATCGTTTATTTATCCAAAGAATGAAGAGATGACCATTGAAAAAATTAATCAGCAGTTTGGAGATGTGGTTAAAAAGGGGCTTGGACTGTTGGGCGAAGCAAAATTTTCGAGCACCGTTTCGGGTAATAAAAACGGAATTATTTTAACATTTAAATAATGGCATTCAACTATCAATATCAGATAAAACTGTATGGCAAAAAGATTTTTAATAATTAAATTAATATCAATGAACCAAAAAACTTAATAATTAATTTAAAATTTTAAAAAGTTATTGTCAAAATTAAATAGTGGTGATATACTATGTAAGGTTTATGGCACAATTTGTGCCACTTATGCAGCCGTAGCTCAGCAGGATAGAGCGTTCGCCTCCTAAGAATTCGGTCAACCTGATACCTTGGGGGCAGAAGTGATTGCTCTAATCAAAAGCAAGACCGGGAATCGAAGTTTTCTCAACAATTTTTGATGCAACAAGTTTAACACCGTTCCGGTTGCAACGCAGTCGGTCACTTCGTTGTGAAAAGCATTCCATACAAAGTGCAGAAAAGTCAAAAATCAACGATAATACATATATGTCTCTATACCTCAGCTGGATAGAGGGTTCGCCTCCTAAGCGAAACGCCCCCGGTTCGAACCCGGGGAGGG
>USTX01000035.1 GCA_900557655.1 uncultured Eubacteriales bacterium | reverse complement strand
ATCGTCAGTATTTTCAATCGTTACTTTATCGGTCTCGCCGGCCGCGCCCGCTTTGCCGATAACCTCGATAACAGACGAAATGCCGTCAAGCTCTTTCTTTTTCTCAGCGTCAGTTTTGCCTTTAAGGTCAGTGCTTATCTTTGAAACCGTGTCTTTAACCGCTGTGGCCGTGTCTTTATCAAGGCCGGCGTTTTTAAGATTGTCTTCGGTTAAAATGCTGTCAATAACGCCGCTTGAAACGTCGCTTTTGGTGATAGCATCAAGCACGTTGCTGATATCGTCTTTGGTAAGATCACTGGCTTTGTCATTAAGCTTGGTGGCTAAAACAACCATCTCGTTAAGGCTTGCAAACGTGGCCTGCATATTGATTGTATCCCAATTGTTAAGCAGCTCAAGTTTGGTGCCTTCGGGGATAACGCTAAGCATATTATTATTCAAAAAGCTTTCAAAAATCTTTTTAGCAGGCGCGTTAAACAGCGCACTTGCCTTCATCGCGTCAAGCGACGCACCAATTTTTTCAAAGTTGATAACTTTAATAAGTTCTTGCTTTTCGGCACCCTTCTTTTCGTTGGCGTCAAAGTCAGCATAAACGCGGCTGAGGTTACCCAAAATCTTTTGGATGTTTTTTGATTCAACGCTCCAAATAATATTGCCTGTCGACTTAACTTTATACTCGCCAAACAACGCGGCTTCGTTTGCGTTATCACTGTTTGCTTTAAGGCTTGAAACTTTAACCCGCGTCCCGTCAAGCTCAACCTCAGTGCCCAAAGCGTCATAGATAAAGTCAAGCCCAACGTTAATTACGTCTGGGATGATGGCGCTAAGCGTTGTGCTTTTAACCATCGCATTGATAAGGTTTTCAAACGTGTTCTTATTTTCGTCTGAAAGCGCGTTTAATATTTCTACCGTGTCACCTTTTGTAAGGGTACTTAAAATCGTTTTACCACTTGCATCTTCTTCGGTTAAAACTTGAAGGACGTTAATTATGGCATTGATGTCTTTATCCACCTCGTGACCAGACTTGCCAAGCTCGTCAAACGCCTTTTGAAGACAATGGTTAAGCGACGCACTGTCTTTAACTGTTGGGCGATTGATGCCCAAGAATGGTTCATCGTTTGCCCATTTTCTGGCGGCCGTTGAAACAATTTCGTTAAGCGATTTGTCTAACACTTTACTTTCAAAGGCGGCCCTTGTAAGCTTATCAAGATTTTCAACAAACTTACTGTCTATCTCGCCGTTAGAATTAAGCAAGTTCTCAGCATATGGCAGCATTTTTGAAATAGTCGTCATCTCGTTAGTCAGGTTAGTTTTAACGCCGTTGACCTTTTGCTCTGAAAGCGAATTAAACACGTTTATTGATAACTTGTTGATGCCAAATGCGCTGTAAACTTTAACAACCCACGTGTTTTCAAAGGCCGATGCATATTTGTCTACCTGCTTAACCGTTTTGTCTATCTCTTGAGCTGACTTGTTTTCGTTACCCACGTTACCATCTGCAACAAAAGTATACTCATCATCGCTATAACTTGCGCTTACTGCGGCGGACGCGATGGTGGACGTGTTGGCATTATATTCAGTAGTGACCTGATTGGCGATATTAGCAAACCCAAACATAGGCACTAACAAAATTGCCACAGCGATAAACGCTTGAACCGTGCCCAGCCCCGCGCCAAGCAGCTTGATTTTGTTTTTGCCTTCAAGTTTCTTTTTATTAAAGCACACGCCCGCGATTATCCAATAGATAATCATCGAAATGTATTTTAAGATAAAGAATACAACTGTAAATAAAACAACGTTAACAAGCATCGCAGGCAAAGCGGTTACAAACTCTTTCATCGTTGGGCTTGACTGCATCAGTTCGCGCACTTTGTCTATCTGTGATATATATTCAATTATCAATTCTTTAACGTTGCTAACTGTTTTGCTGCCAACCGTTACGTTATATTTGGTAAGGTTAAACATCAACACAGAATTGGTCAGCGCTGGCACAACAAAAAACGCAATAACGGCCACAACCAACACCATAATAAACCTTGTAAGTGACTTTTGATAGCCTCTTACCCACCCAAAAACAAAGCCTAAAATCAGGCACGCAAGGGTAACGCTGGCTATGGTGGCAGAAATAGAACTTACACTCATAAAATAATACTTCCTTATATTTTTTATTATTATACAATATTGCCCCAAAAACACAAAACAAAAAACGCCCCACACAAAAATTTGTTAGAGCGTTTAAGAAATTTTAGCGGTTAGCTGGCATTGACTTGCTCGCGGGTGGCGACGTATTCTTCAAGACTGAGGCCGCTTGCGGTTATATTTAAAGCATTGTCGCGCCCAACGTAACGCATGTGCCACCTTTCAGGCGGAACGTGGGTTATATCTTGTTTGGCCTCGGTGTAGCGCTCGATAAAACCATATTCGGGCATAAGTGCATGCAATACGCCATACATATCGCGTTTTTCGTGCGTCAGTTTTTCGTGCACCTTGCCAAAAATACCACGGCGAATCAGCCCGCCCTTAATTGATTCAAGCTTGACGTCAATAGCAAGCCCCGTGTGGTGTTCGCTGTAATAGGGTAAGGCGGTGTGAGTTTCAGCATACTCCGTCCCGTGCGTTTTTTCAAGTTCTAAAAAGGCACGCTTTTGGTCTTCTACCGTGCGTCCGGCCGAATTAATTGTTATCTTTATTCCTTGCGCGCGCAGCGCAGCAGCAAGACTGTTAAAATTTTCAAGCGTTTTAAGTTCAACATAACTTTTGTCGCCAAAATTATCAACAATATCAACAAACTCAAAGCCCGAAAGCATCTCGCGACTGAATTTATGTCTGTCATTGACTAATGTTAAATAATCACCCATTTTTGTTTCCTCTTGTATTAATGTTGAAAGTTGAAAGTTTAAAGTTTATTTTTTAAGCTCGTGTTTTGTAAGCCACAATGTAAAGCACAGGCAAATCGCAAAGAGTGGCAAACCGATAAGCAGGTCTCTTAACGGGTTTCCCGCGGCCTGCGTCCAAAGAGCATAAACGTCAATTATCTCGGTTGAGATAAACATTGATATAATCGACCCCAAACTTAGACCTGAAATCAATCTAAACATCGGCTTTTTCTTGGTTTCAAGCAGTTTTGAAATGCCCTTTGAAAACACAACAATCCCTAATAAAAAACCAACGCCAAGCGCCGCAAACACGCCTATAATAATTGGCGAGGCTTTAAGCGAACTTAAATGCAGGCTTGCCATAAGGGGTCCAAAAAGCCCCATCGCCATTAACAGCGCGGTGGCCGAAAGCCCCGGAACGATTTGGGTAAGCGACACAATCATCCCGATAACAAAATACGCAATGAAACTATACCACGCGGTGTTTAGCGTGCCGACCTCGCCCTTTAAAAAGATAGACGCAATGCTTACCAACAGCGGGATAATTAGGCCAACAACAAACAGTGCAACCCCCGATTTCGTCCACCTCTCGCCCTTGATTTCGTTAGTCACGGCTGGGAAAGAGCCAAGCATTAGTCCGCCAAAAGCGCAGACTAAGATAAATGGGACAATCTCAATAAGTCTTTGGACGGCGAAAAATCCAAGCGCAAGCCCAACAATCGCTCCCAAAACGATTGGCAGTAAAAAGCCTGCGCACCTTTTAAAGTCTTTAAAAATATTGCCAAGGGTGTAAACCATTTTAGCATAAAGCCCCATAATTATGGCGATGGTGGCGCCGCTTACACCCGGCACAATGACAGCAAGGCCAATAAAAAAACCCAAAAGCGCGCTTGTTAACCACTCGCGTCCCGTGTATTTTGAAAGCGTGATTTCAGCAGCGGTACGCTTTTCTGTCATCTTTGGGTTGGTGGCATTCGCTTTTTCATTCGCGTTGGCTTCGTTTTCATGTTGTTTTTTGTTTTCGCCCGCGGCCTCATCAGCCATATTGGCTTGGTTAGGTTTCATATCAACCTCGCTTATTAAATTAAGTGTTTATTTTTCTTTAAATTTACCTTTTGTTATCTCGTCAAAAAGACCTGACATATATGCGTAGCACTCTTTTTTGTTATCAAGCAAATTCCAAACGGCGTTTTGCTCTTTTTTGGTGTCAGGAATATCAAGCCAATATTTAACATAGCCATTTCTTCCAAACTTTTCGTTAACAAAGTTATAAACGCGGTCAAGATGGCCTTGTTTGGTTGTTATTTGTTTTTCATTTTTAAGGCCGTATTTGATTGGGCGCGAGAACACAAGGTACACGCTGTTATTTCGATCTGCATCGGCAACAATTCTACCATAAATACTGCGCGGCTCGTAAGACAGGTGAGAAGAATGGTCCTCAACTGCTTGGGCGATAAACTCAACCGTCTCTTTATCAAAATATGAATTTAAAAACTTGTCTTCCCTAACCATTTTGCCCGAACTCAGCGCGTGCCCTTCTCGGCCGCGGCTTATGCCAATGTCATGCAGAGCGCCAACAAGGTAGGCGATGTCAAGATTAACATCCTCTCCCTTTTCTTGAAGTTGTTTGCCATAGGTTAAGCAGTTTTGCGTCACAAAGTTAAAATGTGCCTCGTTGTGACCTTTATCAAACGTTTTATACATCGGTTTGATAGTGTTTTTGATATAGTCTTTAAGCAGTTTGTCCATTTTTTTCACCTCACTTTAAATATGAATTTAGTTGTGAGATTTCGGCTTCGTTAAGGCCTGACGTGCTTAAAACAAACTTTGTCCCATTTTTAAGTTTAATTATTTTGTATTCGCCTTTCGTTTGAATTTTAACAATATCAGTATAAAAAATTTTAAGCGTACCCAAAACCATATCTTCGCGCAGGGTTGACACCTCAATATACGCGTCAAAAAATTCGTATGCATTAATAAGGTTCATCGCAATATTGTTTTTAGTTATCTTTTTTATTGACAAAATAAAAACCAAACTCATCCCAAACGGCACCGCAAACAAAAGCATCCATTCAAACTCTTTTGGCAGGTTTTCAATCGCTGTGCCGATAACAACATACGCAATCAGCCCCGCAAGGCCGATATAAAAAATCGTCCATAAAATTGTCAGTGGCTTTTTGTTAACAAGGTCGTTGGCCTTTTGGTCAACAGGTGTTAAAATTTTCATCTTTGCCTCACAAAAATTTTCTCACTATTATAGTTTAACTAATTACCATCTTTGACGCAACCTTTTCACCTAAAAATAATTAAATATTCAAATTATTTTATTAATATATCATAACCAGCTCAAATGTGTTTACACTCACCAAACTTTCACTTGCGTTCCAGTCAGTGTTCGTTGTAAACACATTTTCGCTTGCTATTGATAACTTGCATTTATAATTACGAGGCGCATCAATACTGTGATAACCTTATTAATAAAATGCTTCCCTATTTTTGTTTGCTACTTGCGATTTCAATAAACTTGGCGGCGGCTGGGTTGGTTTGGTTTTTGTCAGTAAGGCCAACCAAAGTGCGCGCGGTTATGTTAAACTCGGGGTAAATGACCTCAACTTCTTTTTTGGCAATCTGCGCTTTATAATACTCTTTGCTTACAAACGCAACGCCGAACCCCGCCTTAACAAACTCGGACGCGGTGCGCCACCTGTCGCATCTGCCATGTCATAATAGCTTAACAAACTCGTATAAAAGAACGTAATTGTCAAGCTCATATTGGGGGTTAAGCGTTATATTTTTTGAGGCGAAAAAAGCATCTATCGTGGTACGCGAACTATTGGCGCGAGATGGAAGCATTAGGTGCGAAAAGGGAAAGTTATCAAGGTCAATATTGTCGCCTTTAAAGCGCTTTTTAAAGTTGTGGTTGCCGATAAGTTGATAGGTTATTTTAAACTCAGCAAATTTTTTAAAATTATCAACCTCGGCGCACTCGTCAACAAAAATTATGTCAACCTCGCCATCTTTAAGTTTTTTGATTAGTTCGTCTTTACCCCCACGCATCATCACGATTTTAATCTCGGGATATTTTTTAACAAAAATGGTTAAAAACTCTTGCAGCTTTTGGTTAAGGTTAGAGCTGCTTGACCCAATTCTAAGCGCACCCTCACTTAAATTTGCAAAATTTTTAGCAGTCATCTCAATGCCATTAAACTCGTCAATTATTGGCGCAATTTTGTCATAAACCAACCTGCCAAAAGTTGTAAGAGCCACGCCCTTGCTTTTTCGCACAAACAGCGGCTGCCCTAGCTGCTCTTCAAGTTCTTTTATTGAAAACGAAACGGCGGGCTGAGAGATAAATAATTTTTCACTGGCCTTTGAAATGTTTTGCTCGCGCGCAACTTCAATAAAAATTCGATATAGATTAAGATTTGCCATAATTAAAACTTATACCTCACATAAAATATTTGTAGTTTACATTATATCACGGCCGTGGTAAAATTGCAATGCAATTGAAAGAAAAATCAAGGTTAAGGAGAAAAAATTATGGACTTTTATCTTATCGCCGCAACAAGCGCCAAACAAAGTAATGATGTTACTGGCAATACTAACAATTTAGGCACTAACAACGAACCGCTCAATATTAATGAGGAGTTTTCGCAGCTTGGCGGGCGTATGGCTGGGGTTTTTTACAGGCAGCCGCCCACTTTTGGAA
>USTX01000034.1 GCA_900557655.1 uncultured Eubacteriales bacterium | reverse complement strand
GTCCAGCCGTTGACGCACAACGCGTCTTGGCTTATGGACGCAAGTGGGAATGCCTCCAAGTTTAACGCGACGCAGGTGCTTAAAGTTAGGTTTGAGGCGCCAAAAGGCACGTATCTTAAATCGGTGCGATTTGGCAGTTCTATGTGTAACAGTTATTATAACGCAGTGCGGGCGGGCGGGATTGCTCTTAGTGAGGCGCTTGAAAAAATGGACAGCGCCGAAAGTAGCAAAAACAAGTTTCAGCCGTCTTTGGTTTGCAAAATCGTTTATGATGTTGATGGCAAAATTCAATATCAATATAGCCTGACGGGGCTGGCGTCGCATTGCAGCGTTGTTGGCTATCGAAATAACCCCACTTCATCCGAAGTAACTATAACAAGCGAAAAGGTGTGTGAGTCTGCGCAGCCGTTTGATGCGGTTGTGTTTATGCTTAGCGGGAACTATTATCAAACTCAAATTTGCGCTGAGTTTGACAATATTGAGATGGTTAAAGTTAGTGGCGCGATTGTTGATTTTAACCTAAGTGAAGACGGAAAAAGCAACAATATGGCCGACCTTGACTATAAACTTTCACTTATTGATGCGAGTGGTAATCTTGTAACGGACGCCAAATTTACTTCGCCTCTTGAAGACTTTACGGCTGCAAAAGCGCCACTTAAAGCGGGGATATATTTTGTAAAAGTTGAAAAAAAGGGCGGCGAGAAGTCAAGCCCAGTAGTTTATTTGATTGTTGGCAAAAAACTTAAAGCGGTTAACGTTGGGGTGCGCCAAGATGATGGTAAAAACTGGTTAAATTACACCGAGATTTCGGGTGCGTCGGCGCTTGATAAATTCAGCAAGCCTATGACGATTGATGGCGCAAGCTACCCAGTTAGCCAAGTTACGTTTAATGTTGACAGTGGCAGTGGCAGCTCCGCCATTGACAATGCGCGCCTATTAAACGTTGAGTTTGCGCCAAAACTTACTGAGGTTATGTTTAACTTTGACTTAGGGTATAAGGCAGGCGACGGCGAGGGCGAAAGCTATAACAGCTATTCAAACCAAGAGTACTATAAGCAAAGTGGCGAGGGAATGACAAACCTTCAAGCGTTAATGAAAGAGCGTATGCAATTATCACTTATTTATACCGGCTTTGGCAGGGCGGTTAAAATGGGGGTGGAAGAAGAAAATGAACGCTATCTTAACCCGATTTTAGGCGAGGTTGCGCAAAACAAATACACCTTTGAAAACGTAGACGAGTTTTCAAAAAAATTTATGATTTTTAACGCCACGGACATCGAAATGGAATTTAGCAAAATGCATTATGGCTATGGCGGAACTAATATTAAATTCTATGTTGTTTTGAAATATAAGGATAACGCGGATGGCGTAACGTTTGACACCAACGATACCGTTGAAAGCGATAGCGAAGTGTATTTTAATAGCGGGAAACTGGTTATCCCCGCTGAGCTTGTTAAATCAGGCGAAAACAATGCTCTTGTAAGCGTAAGCGTTATGGCGCTGGCACTTAAATATACTATTATTTATAACCCAAATAATCCATTGCCAGATGGGAATATTATGCTTTCACTTGGTGACAGGCCAGCACTATTTAAAGACGCGATAACATTGTCAACATGGTTTGATTTTGCGGCTACACACAAGTTTGAAACCGAAATCGATGGCAAAACAACTTGGGTTGACGTCAATAATCTAACACTTAACGGGTTTGATTTTGGCGGCTGGTGGAATATGAAATGGCTAACCAATGAAGAGAAGTTTGACGGCGCTGAGGATGAAGCCTGTGCGATAAATGCGTTTACAATAAATGCCTTGCAACCTGTTTATGGTGAGGGCAAACAACAACAATTTACCTATAATGATAGTTTGATTAAGACGGGAGACACCGAACAAACATACACGCTTTACGCAAAATGGACGCCCAAACTTTTTGACATATCGCTTGTTGCTAGCGATAAAAACAGTATTGGTACTCATTTTGACAAAGATGGCACGGTTGTAAACAATGCGCTTGGCTCAACTTTGGCAAGAATTCTTTTGGAAAGTGGCGGAAACCGCGAGTTTGATGCGGCTTATCTTAAAACGATTAATGAAAATACCAATGGCAAGTTTAAGTTTGGTCAAAAAATTAAACTGCCAAGCCTTGTAAGAGTAGGGTATGTTTTTAAAGGCTGGGGTAAAGAAGTTCTAGACACCGTTAACGGCGGCGTTAAACTTGTTGTTTATGAAGTTGGCACCGACGGGTTTAATAATTATAAAGTAGATTTTGCGTATAACAAGACCGGCGGTACTGGTCTTAACGACGCAACAACTTACAGCCTTTATGCAATTTGGGAAGCGAAGACGGTTAATGTTGTTTATAACCATGCAACCAAAGATAATAATAATGCCAGTCTTTTGGACGGAACCAATCAAACGTTTGACTTAACGGGCATAACGGGCGCTTATCAATATGAGATTGGCGCAACATCGCTTACTATTAAGCTTAAATTTGACAGCGCGTACCCAAAATTTCCACTTCCAAGATTAAAGGTACAGGGTTATGACCTTTTGGCGTGGTTAGCCAATGGCGATAATACATCAGGGCAAAATGTTTCTGCGGGGCATTTAGAAGGCAGCGACACCGAGAATTTGGCTGAGAGCGCGGTGCTTAAAGTGATGGTTTATCCTGATGTTGAGTTGCAATGGGTTAAAGTTTATCTTGTAAGCAAACCAGATCAAGATAGTGATACTTCAAGGCACGAACAAGACAACAAGCAACTTGAATTAGCCAATAGCGCTTCTGGCGGAATAAAATATTTGCTTAAAGATTATAACGATGGCAACAATGGTTTATCCCTTAATTATAAGGATATAACGGGTGGCGGTTTTAATGAAAAGCAATATACCTATCACCTAAACATTCAATATCGTTCAGCCGTTGGCACCCAAGCGTTTAATAACGGCCAAGAGTTACCTACGGCGGCGGGATACTTACTTGAAGGGTTCTATTATTTTAAAGATGGCGGATTTAACAAATACATTTATGGCGTTGTTGAGGGGAATGGCGTTTCGGCGTCAACTGGCACGTCAAGCAAGGCGGGGCAACTTACCCGTACGTGGGACTTGATGTGGGATAAAGAAAACGGAAAACCAGTCCGCCTTTATGCAAAATGGCTTATTAAGCAATTTAAAATCACCATTAAAACTACTGAGAATGGGCACAGCCTTATAAATGGAACGGCGCTTGCATATGGAGGCTATGATGGCACGAACGCAACGTTTGGCACTAACCCATCGCTTAGTTTAATACTTAAAGCGTATGGGGCTGAGGGTGGCTTTCAATTCAGCGGTGAATATACAATCAGCACAGGGCTTGAAAGGACTGTTAAGTTTTATGAAAAAATAGAGTTTGAGATCCAGATGGCTAATGGGCATTATCTGTCAGCATTTACCCTGTCGCGAGAGGGTGCGTCGGGCGGTGGCGGATACACTTGGGATCACGCAAATCAAACCATAATCGGAAGCCGGTCAATCGCTCTTGGGCGAGGTGACCTTGACGAGATGGGTATCAATGTTGGCGATTATGACAGCGCGAATGCTGTAAACAACGTTCTTGCCACGATGAATCGCGTTACCGATTCTTACACAATTACGGTAGATTTTGCAAGGCAATGGTATTTGTTTACTGTTGTTAAGATGGTTGAAGAAAATGGCACGCTTAAAGAAAACCCTAACCATATTGAGTTAAAGCGTCCTTATAATGGGGTTGTTACCGATGGCGATTTGGATAAAGGTTTGGCCTTTCACAACGTTGCGGGGTATTACACCAACCGAGAATGTACTGAACCGTTTAATACTGGGTCTTATACTGTTGTCAAGGACGTGTTTATTTATATAAAATATACGCCGTCAAATGACGTAAGCCATGAAGCCAAGTTTTATGGGTGGACTAAATCGGGCTACACGAAACTTGAAACGGGCAAAGACTATGTTGGTGCGTACATAGATAATGGTGTAACATATATAAATGGTCAGGGCGGAAGACAATGGTCAACCGCGATAAATGGACTTACGATTGTTAAGTTGCCAACGCCAACGTCGGTGTATTGGCCAGATAGGCTTGCGGCTTATGTTGACGAGTATGGCAATTTGCAGTATGTTAACACGGGCTTTGTTCTGGCATATTGGGTTAAAATAAGTGGTGGCGCTTCAATCAACACGTCAGCCCCAATAACGCCGTATGTTTTAAAGAACTCTGGTCTTAAAGAGGGCACGCACTATTCAATCGTCGTGCCAGGAGAATCTCAAATCGACGCAACGGGTTGCACAATCTATGCGGTTTATGAGTCAATTGATAAGACGTTTGATATGATTGATTTTGGCGAAGCTGATTATACAACCAAAAAGAGTGATGTAAAAGATTTTACGATAGGTAATGGCGACTTTACACGAATTTCGTTTGGTGTTTTAAAAAGATATTATATTGATATAGATAAGGCAGAACTTTTGATTACGCGCACCTTGAAAAATGGTGGTGAAAGTGAACCTGAATGGGAAACGGCTGACAGCATTTTATTGAATAAAAGTACAGACACAAATTATCTTGTTAAAGCAACGTTTATGCCTAATAAAGATGGCACTTACACAATTTTAGGGTCTCCGGTTACTAACTATGGGCTTGAAGAGGACAAATATATTTATTATTTCAAAATCAAAGTAACCACCTCATTAGGTATTGTAGTTTATTCAAACAATGAGGCTTGGGCATGCGTTAATGATAGACTTATTAACGTAAGCACGAGTGTTACAACTGGGGTAAGTGGCAGTGATAACGTTACGATTTCAATCTTAGAGAATGATGGTGGAAACCTAAAATACAAAGCAAGCAAAGATGTAGCCACTGACTTTACAAAAAATGAGGGATATGTAAACATTACTTCATCTGTTGGAATGAAGGGTGGATATGTTTCGTTCTGGCCAGAAAAAGAAGATGGTGTTGATCTTAATAGTGCTTCACTTATGAAAATTAACAACGAGTTTAAACTTGTATTCGGGCCAAAGGATAATGAGCACGTAGTAGGCATTGAAGAATCTGTTACGTTCTATTTCTATGAAAATAGAGATAACACAGGCAAAAGTTGCTCTGTTACCATTAAGATTGTAAAAGCTGACATGAATGGCATAACAGTTCAAGTTATAATTGGCTGGGATGGCGCTGTAAACGCTAGTGTAAATTAAATAGTTTAAGGCGGCGGGCGAGAGGCTTGCCGTCTTTTTGCGCCTTGGCAAGACTAAAAAGGTTGCATTGCTACTAAATCAAATTAATGTATTGAAATGGTTTTTGACATTAATGTATAAATATATTAATAGAATTTGTTTATTTATCAAATTAAGATTAATTTGTTTGGCGTTTTGATTGAAATTGTTATAAAAGTGTGGTAAGATTGTAAAGAGAAAAAAGGAGGTGTGGCGATGGACTTTGTTTGGGAAGCAGTTAAAGAAAGCTTGATTATGTTTCCGTTTTTGTTTGGCGCGTACGTTTTGGTTGAGCTTATCGAGTTTTTAACAAGCAAAAAGCTTAACGGAAATGTGCTTAAAAGTCGCGTTGCACCTTTGGTTGGAGCGGGGGTGGGGCTGCTTCCGCAATGTGGTTTTGGCGTTGTTGCAAGCGACCTTTATTCAAAGCGCAAGATAACGATGGGTACGCTTTTGGCCATCTTTTTTGCAACAAGTGACGAGGCCGTGCCGCTGCTTATCATTTCGCCTGAGAAGGCCATTTATTTGCTGCCACTTTTGGCGATAAAGTTTGTTTTTGGGTTTAGCCTTGGGTTTATTGTTGACGCGATTGTAAACAGAAAAAGAGTGCCCGTTGTACACGGGGATTGCAACGCTGCCGGTGCTCCTTGCAATGACAATGAAAACAAGGATGAACCCCCTCTGTCGCAAGGCGACAACTCTCCCCAAAGTGGGCGGAGCGCTGCTGATGCTCCTAGAAATGACAGTGTACACGGGGATTGCCACGCTGCTGATGCTCCTCGCAATGACAGCGTACACGAAGAGGGGCACCATGTTGGGTGTTGCGGGCACCATATTGAGGACGAAGAAAATGAGCCGTGGGCAAAGCGGTACCTTTTACATCCGGCGCTGCATTCGCTTAAAGTGTTTGCATTTGTTTTAATAGTCAACCTTGTGCTTGGCGGGCTGATAGCGCTTATCGGTGAAAACGAATTAATGGCATTTTTAAACAGTGCGCGCTATGTTACGCCAGTGTTGGCGGTTTTGGTTGGGCTTATACCAAACTGTGCGGCCAGCGAGGTGCTTACGCTGTTGTTTATAAGCGGCGGGCTGAGTTTTGGCGCATGCGTTGCGGGGCTTTGTGCGAACGCGGGCATTGCGATGGTTGTTTTATTTAAGCAAAACAAAAATGTGAAAGAGAATCTTACAATTTTTGGGGTTTTAAGTGGTGTTAGCCTTGTTGTGGGCTATCTCGTAACCATAATTATGGATTTGATTTAGGAGGAATTTATGAAACTTTATAACAGTGAAACGCGAAAGGTTGAGGAGTTTATCCCGCGCGATAGAAACTTGGTTAGGCTTTATACGTGCGGCCCAACGGTTTACCACTTTGCGCATATTGGCAATTTGCGTAGCTATATCATGGAGGATGTGCTGGAAAAGTACCTGCGCTTTTCGGGTTACAGCGTGAACCGCGTCATGAACATCACCGACGTCGGCCATCTGACCTCCGACGCCGACGAGGGCGAGGAC
>USTX01000033.1 GCA_900557655.1 uncultured Eubacteriales bacterium | reverse complement strand
TGCCACATTGTCTGAGAAATTGATTCTGGTAATATAGCTGTTCACCTGAGTCATATTGCCGTTTGCATCCTTCTGCCTTACATAGACGCGTGTATCACTCGAACCATCGAGCAGTGACTTTGTATTGTACTCCGTATCGCCCGATATACGGTCCACCTCCTTGGTGAGCTCATCTATCTCTGACTGCAAAGCCTTTTTATCATTCTCAGAATATGTATCTGAAGCGCCCTGAACCGCAAGCTCCCTGATTCTCTGGAGCATGCTGCTTACCTCACCAAGTGCTCCGTCTGCTATTTTCATGACATTCTGCGCATCTGACGAATTTGATTTTGCCTGGTCAAGCGCTTCTATCTGCGCCTTCATCTTGTTGGAGATAGCCATTCCTGCCGGATTGTCCTCTGCTGAATTTATCTTGTAGCCGCTTGAAAGCCTTTTCATAGACTTTGATAATCTGTTTTCTGTACCGAGGAGCTGCTTATTTGCCCTGACAGCACTCATATTCCTGTTTATTTTCATGTGTTTTCCTTTCCTGATAATTTCTCAGGCATCCTTGCTGTAGTATTAACATTCCGTTGTCTAATAAGTATATCGAACTACTCAAAAAAAATCTTTATAGTATAATTTGCAATTAAATGCAAATCGTATTATAATAGGCACATTAAAAGACTAATAGGAGGAAACAATAATGGCTAGAGTTACTAAGGACACTATGATTGGTGATCTTCTTCAGATTGACCAGAACGTGGCACCATTACTTTTAAATATCGGCATGCACTGTCTCGGATGCCCATCATCACAGATGGAGACAATCGAAGAGGCTGCTATGGTTCACGGACTTGACCCGGATGATCTTGTCGTTGAAATCAACACATTCATCGATCACGACCTCGGTTAATTTACGAAAAGACGGCTTGCTTATGCAGGCCGTCTTTTATTTGCAATCAATATTCTGTTAAAGTGCTGCCAGCGTCTGGATGGCAGCTTCTTCAATAATCACATTACCATGCTCCTTGAAAAATGCTTCATTGGCAGGCACATAGTTCTTCTGATATGCGTACTCTGAAATAATATTGCACACCTTGTTGAATTCCTTCGGAGTATGCTCACTCTTGTGGGCCACAAGATAGTACTTATTGCTTGAAGCGTCGCGGTATAAGTCATTTCTGCCGCTGTAAAAGCCGTCAAGCACATGCGAAATCCTGCGCACATCATCAAATTTATCAAAAACAACGGCGACGCGCTTATCGACCTATGCCTTGACGACCTTAATGAGATGGGTAACAAAATCTATGACGTAAACGCTATCGTATGTTCGTCTGGCGTGCTGGTTGCCTATAATTTTTTTAAGGGCGATAGGTACGTTTATTACACTTACAGCGGCGCCCAAATCCCCGCGCGTGACTTTGACGACCTTCGCGCCCGCATCGCCTATTTCGAGGCCGACCCCGCCCCAACCTACACCAACACCCCCACCACTCAACCGAAAAACAAGCGTAAGCGGAATATTTCGCAAGGAGCGCTAAGGTGATATTGCTTAAAACGACTATTATGCTTGCCGACGAGCTTAATATTATGCCAAGCGAGCTTATTGATAGCCCCGCATTTTTGGCGGACAATCTTAATCTTGAATAAAGTTAAATAATTATAAATATTAAAAATCGCTTTAGTTTTAAAACACAAAAAAGATGTGCTAACTTGCACGTCTAAACACCAAAGAAGAACCCTGTTTGTTCTTCTTTTTTGTTGGCGGAGTCAACGCTATCCAATTCTAACTTTAAAGTGTATGTTGGAGCTAGGTAGATTAAGGTGACTTTATATGTTGATTAAATAATGATAATATGATATAATGAACATAAATAAGGAGAAGATATGTCAAGGTTAACAAAAGAAGAGATTAATAAAAATCCCGAGAAAATATATACAAATTTTATTAATATATACACCGATGCTATCACAAAATATGACGCTATTCAACTATATACTTTTAAATCTATGTTAAATAACGTAAAAGAATATGATGGTTTCTATAAAAGGTGGAAAAATTCAATTTCTAAAATACGCAAGTTGCAAAAAGATATTGAACAGAAACAGGTTGATGGATATGTTATCTCAAATCAGTTAGAAACAATCTCAAATAGGATGGCACAGTCTGATTATTTATTACATATGATACCTTCTAATTTAGTCGTTTCTCTTATAACTAATTTTGATCAATTTTTATCAAATATGCTAACTTATTTATTTCAACATATAAATGGTCAAATAAATGTAATAGAAGAAAGTGTTAAGTATAATGAACTATGTGACTGTAATGATACATGTAGTATTCAAGACTTTTATATCGAAAAATTCACAGATTCTTTTTTTAGGAAAAGCCATAATGAACAATTTGAATGGTTAGATAAAAAATTATCATTAAATATAAAAACGCAAATGCAAAATTATGATGATTTTATATTTTTATGTGAATTACGAAATTCAATTATTCATAACGATAGCAAACCAAGTAATTTCTTCTTTAAAACTGTTAATATAGATAAGTATAAAAAATATGGATTTAATATTGAAAAAAATAAACGTATAGTCTTCAATCCAAACAATATAACATTTTTGTTTTATACTGTTCACTTGTCAACAACATATTTATTTAGTATTTTAGGGCAAAAATATTATTTAAAAGATGAAAAAATGATAGAATATATTGAAAGTGCTATAAATGACAATATAGTAGATAAATTAAAAATAAGTCCTCAATTAGCAGTTATTCTTTTAAAGAATCAATTATCGAATTATTTAAAACACACCTCAGATTATTCATATATATACAAAATAAATTTGTGTATAGCTTATAAAAAGCTAAATAAACTAGAAAAAGTGAAAGATATTTTAAAATCAATGGACTGGACGAATTGTAGTGATAAATTTATTTATGCAAAATATGTTTTGTTGGATGATAAAGAAAATATTATAAAATATATGCAAAAGTTTATAGAACCGGATTGGAGACTCTATTATCAGGTGTGGCCACTTTTCGACAATTTAAGAAACGAAGATTATTTTAAAATAGAATATCAGAAAATTTTTAATGAAGAATTTGTTTATAATCCAGTTAATTTAAAAGTAACACCAAAAGATATTCAAAAAGTAGAAAAAGAATTAAAGAAAAAAAACAAAAAGGAAGAAGTTTAAACTTCTTCCTTTTAGTTTTATTGATTGTTTTGCAAGTGAAAATAAACTTCTTTTGCGGTAAGATTTTGAGAGTTGCCAAAGGTTTCGGCAAAGTTTTTTAAGTCAGTTGCAAACATTAAACTTATTCGTTTAAGTTGCTCTCTTGACAAACTTGCTTTACCTAATTTTAAAGTGTTATCTTCAAAATTAAATCTGGCTGTGTTCTCTCGTAATTCTTCACAATCAACAAAACATTTTGTTTTGGTATCAGTCATAAGCTTTTATATTTTCATGTAAAACTTGTTAGCAGTGATACCAATTCCAATCCAGACTTCATTTTTGAAGTCCACTTGTAAATTTATCCAATTTAAGCGAGATGGATTTTGAGTCTTTGGTTTTTTCAAAAAGAACAATTACACCAAAACATTCATGTAAAATAAAAAACTGCACGCATTTTCTCATTCTCACGAGGATGCGTACAGTTCACTATTGGCGGAGCGTTAGTAACGTAAGTCGAATAATAGTCACTCAACACTAACCAATCTAAACGTGAATTCATCCCATATTATTTTCGTCATCGAATCTTTTTTTATCAAATATTGCACGTTCACCGTATACAAGAATAGGAACAAGCGTCATTTGTTGTAATTTTTCATAAATTTTTTGACTAACTTGCTCTTGACTTTCGCATAAATTGCCGGAATCGTCCGTGTATTCAAACTTTAAGTTGTATATAGTGTAATTAGAAACGCAACCGTTATTATTTTCAGTCACTTCCGTTTCGGTTAAGTCTGTTATTCTACCGTTTTCGGAATGACCTTTATGGGCAACCTCAAGTGACTTTTTACCGTCGATAATCATTTTTGCTCCGTTGCCAATGAAACCTATTGCCGCAATAATCATTATTCCGCCAATTAGGCACATAAATATTGTTCCAAATTTATCTTCAGGGTCGTATGACTTGATTCCTGAACTAATTACAATAATAGCAATTAGCACAGCAATTAAGGCGATTACAATTCTTACAATACCACCAACAATAGTTCCGTGATTAAAATTTTTCTTTTCCATTGAATTAACCTCTTTACATTTTTTGCAAAACTGAATTATGCATTTTGACACACTTGTCTTGCTTGTTTGTCATTATAGCATAAATTTCTAAATTTTTCAACCACTATTGAGTTTGCGGACGTAGAATTTTAGAATAAATTTCAAATGGCACTTTGACGTGTGATTGACTTATACAAGCAAGCGCAAAAGCATTGCAACAATAAAATCTTTTTGCCATCTGCAAAGCGAGTTTAGTCTATAAAAGATAATGGATAAATTACTGAAAAGAACTCTAAATGAAAAAATACGAACTCAAAGATATCCTTCTCGTTCGTATTATTCACTACTGGCGGAGAGAGCGGGATTTGAACCCGCGCTACGGCTTAAAACCGTACTAACGCCTTAGCAGGGCATCCTCTTCAGCCACTTGAGTATCTCTCCAAATATTAAGTTTTCGCCACTTATTTTTTTACGCAAATTTTGTTTAATTTAAATGGCGATATTTAACCGCAAAAATATGCCCTCGCGATTAAAAGCAAGGGCATTATACCATATGTTTTTGAAAAATTAAAGTGTTTTTGCAAAATTTCTTGAAAATTTTTGTCAAAATGGTCAAAACGGGTTCTTGCTGCCGCTGCTTTTAACTATTTTAGATTGTTATAGCACACCACAGTATTGAAATCGCACAAAGTTTTATTCACCTTGCCCTGTTGCTCTAACCGCCTTGCTATTTCAGGTAATCTTTAAAACGTTGGCCATGTTTACCAAGCGGTTTTGAAAACTTTAAACAGCCTTACCAAGTTAATTTTAAAAATATAGGCGTGTTGACCAAATAATTTTTAAAACTCTAAGCGTGTTGACCAAATGATTTTAAAAACATCAAGCGCGATTAGACGATTAAATAATTTATTTGTACTTTAAGCACGTGCAGATAAGTTATTTGTACTTTAAGCATATTTAGATAAATTATTTTGATGGACGCGTATTCTGGCACGTCACATAGGTTAAAGGTTGGTATTCGGCGTTAAGTTGGTTAATGTAATCATCAACACTTTCAAAATATTTTTCAAACGAAACAAGATTTGGCGCCGGCACCTCTTCACGCGCGCTTTCAAGCACCTTTACTACCAGCGTCGTAAGGCTTTTCATAGATGCAATGGCCTCTTGATAGTCATAAATATTTGAAGATTTAAGCCACTTGGTGTCAAAATGGCCGTTGGTGTAAAGATAGCCAAAACAATACAATTCAAAAACGCGCCCGCTGCGGCTGGTGTACATTGAAAAGTCAAACTGCGAAAAGACCTTAACAAAATCGTCCATCACTTGCGTAAGCTTTAACTTAACTAAGTCAAGCTCGGTCGGCGGAGTATCGCCATCAATTGGCTTGCTGTCATCAGCGTCATTCCCTGCACCATTGCCCGCATTATCATCAGCGTCATTCCCTGCACAATCGCCCGCATTATTATCGTTAGCGCCGTCTTTCGCATTGTCTTCATCGTTAGTGCTGTTACCTGTATTGTCGTCATCGTTAGCGCCAGCGTTGCCATCGGTGTTATCCGTATTATCCGAGTTGTCGCCCACACCATCAACATCGTCGGTTACGTCGGTGTTTCCATCAGCATCACCACCCTCTTTGCCCGCATTGTTTTTGCTATCATTATCAGCATTATCGCTATCGGCGGAGTGACCATCACCAACATTATCATTATCGGCGGAGTGACCATCGTCAGTATTACCAATATTGTCACTATCGGCCGCTTTTGGCGTATGTGTTGAAACGATTTGGTTTGGCGTGCGCGAAAAACCCGTGCTAAGCTTATTAACACGCAAAGAGCCCAAACCTGCGTCTAACACCAACGACGCAAACCCCAACACTGCCACAGCAAACGCCAAAATCACCCGACTAAATCTTTTCATTACGTGCGTATTTTATCAAACTTTGTCGTTTTTTGCAATACGCTGACGCAAAATAAGATTAGGTAATCAAACTTTCACTTTTTATAAGCAACCTTCTCTTTATATGTTTACCTAAAACGATTTTCGCTATCTTTACGGCTACATATTGCGGTCGCAAATCGTTTCCATTATCTGAACGGCGTTTAATGCGGCGCCTTTAAGCAGGTTATCAAAACACAAAAACAAGTCGATTTCATGGTCACTATGTTGACGCACTCGACTAACAAACACGTCGTTTTGGCCATCTGCCACCCTTGGCGTTGAAAGACCATTTAGCAGTTTTACGCCGTACGCATTGTTTAACGCCGCCCTAATCGCCTCCATTTTTACCGCACGGGTAAACTGAATGTGGACGCTTTCGCTGTGACAATTGCGGACGGGAACGCGCACGCAAGTGGCCGAAATGTTAATAGTATGCCTTAGAATTTTTTGCGTTTCGTTAACAATTTTATTTTCTTCAAGCGTATTGCCAAAGGCGTCAAAATCGTCGATTTGTGGGATAAGATTATCACTTAGAGGCTCTCTAAATTTATTAGTCGTTTTGTTTTCAAGGTCACTTATCCCCGCCGCACCCGCACCGCTGGCCGCCTGAAAAGTGGTAACGATTACTTTTTTAACAGGCGCAACTTGTTCAAGATAAAACAAAACAAGCGCCAGCCCCGACGTTGAACAATTCGGGTTGGCAATTATTTTTGTTGGTTTTTTTACCGCGGCGGAGTTTTGCATTGCGTCAGTATTTATATTTTTAGTAAAAAAGTTTTCTAATATTGCGGCGTTGATTTCGGGGATAATAAGTGGCACATTTTCATTCAACCTAAATGCGCGCGAATTGTCAATAACCCAAGCGCCAAGGCTTTCAAAGAGTGGCGCATACTTTAAGGCCACGGCGCTACCGGCCG
>USTX01000032.1 GCA_900557655.1 uncultured Eubacteriales bacterium | reverse complement strand
AAGCCGATGCCGTCAATGTCTTCAATCAAGCAATAAGGGTTCTCTTGAAGCACCTTCTCCGTCGCGCCCTTATATTTGTTATAGATTTTAACGGCCATATTTATTGAAATGTCATAGCTTTGCAGAAACATAACGGCCTGCTGCATTTTTTTAATTTCTTTATATCCAAGCGCAATGTCACCCGCCTTTCTAAGCGAGATCCCGCGCACTTTTGCAAGCTCAGATGGATAGAATTCTATAATTTCAAGAGTTTTTTCTTTAAAAGTATTAACAATATTAGTCGCCGTTACCTCTCCAACGCCCGAAATTAGCCCGCTTGAAAGATAGTTTTTTATAGACGCCAAGGTAGTCGGCGGGATAATTTTTATAGAAGTCGCAACAAACTGGCGTCCATATTTTGGGTCAATCTTAAACTCGCCTTCAAGCTCCACCTTCTCTCCAACACCCAAAACGGGAAACTTTCCGCGCGCGGTTACGTCGCCATCATCAGTAGCCAAAGAAAGAACGGTATACCCGTTCTCTGCGTTATAATAAACCACACTTAAAATTTCACCCGTAAGCATACATTCACTATATCGCCACTGATGCCAATTGTCAACCAATTGATTTAAATAGTCAAATATAAACATTTAAATTTGAACGCTTTATACTTTGTCTGCCCCCCCATTAATATCATTTATCTTATGGCAAATTAGGTCATTTAAAAATTGACTATTGACAGTTGCCTGTCAAGGTGATAAAATATATTTAAACAATTTGAAAATATAATAATTTACAGATATTTTCAATCTATTTATATTGTTTTTGCGTTTTTTGCATATTTTTTACATAAAAACGCATATGTTTGAGCGCTTTTTCTGCAAAGGAGTTTTCGTGAAAAGTTACAGATATCAAGTCGAATTTAATAAATACGACATTGAGGAAGATATTTTAAATCATATAATCGAAATAAATTTTGCCAAAACAGACTGTAAAACAAGCTTTTACTCCTTTGCTAAAAGCAAACTTGGCGGCGATATAATTATTATCGCAAACCACGGCGAAAATGATTTATCTTTTGAGGCCTTTACCGTGGGCGCAATTACCACCAAAAAAGATGGCACAAAAGATTATCAGTTTGAAAACATTGGCGGGCTTTATGCCTATGTTGACGACTGTAAAATTTCGGGCAACCCTCAAAAATGTATCTATATTAATTTTCTCGGAGCCGTTTATCAAAATGACCATATAGGCAGCGACCTACTTGAAGCCTGCGTGAACTATTCATACTCCGCCGGTTACCCTTATATCGTTTTAAATTCTCTTGCTAACGCCAAAGGTTTTTATGAAAGGTTTGGTTTTAAGCCATATAAACAAAGCATATTTTCAACAAAAATCAACGGCTATTATTATGACACTTCGTGGCTGTTTTATGACCATAAACACAACAGCGACGAAGCTGAGCAATCAAAATAAAAACGCAAAAACAGGCAAATTTTAATGAAAAAGTGGCTAAAACATTAAATTTTGCCTTAACGCTTATTTTAAAGCGCAATGCTTATGACGGTCTCGGCCTTGTCTGCGCTATTTCTATCAATCAACGCAACACAAAAAATTTTTATATTAGGAGAACGAAAATGAAAAAATCTAGCACACTTTTAACAAAAACCAAATACGGCCAACCTATTTACTTGGTTTCGCAACATGACGATCTAAATTCAACCTTTGTTATCAACGCGTACGCCTGCGATTTGGAAAACGATAAGCCCAGCTTTCAAATGCCAAATGCCCATAAGGTTGGCACGCTTTCGGGGGTACTGCATAACGAATCAATTTATGCGCGCGACGAGGTTTGCCTTCAAGTTATAAGCCTTGAAACTGAGGTAGAACGCCGCGGTATTGGTACGGCTTTACTTAATGAATGTTACCGTTTAGCCCACCAAGAAAATGCAAGATATATCACACTTGTTCCAACTAACGAGGCCGAGGGTTTTTATCGCCGCCTTGGGTTTGACACACGCTTTAAAAACGTAAACGGGATTCGCCAACCTTATTGCGTATTAGATGTTTGCAATAATCGTATTTATGACCGCGGCAGACAAATTAAGCCTACCCGTGTTATGCGCGTTTGCGACGTTAATGGCCGCCTTGATTTATATGAGTGCAGAGAAGACCTTGATTGCCCTAATCTTTATATGCGCACAAGCGAAGAATATAAAGCGTTTAAAGCAAGTCAAAAAACGCAAAATGAAGAAGAAAATCTTGAAAAATAACTAAAAACATTAAATTTTGCCCAAATTGCCGATTTCGTTGGTTTTTTTATCTATTAAAATTAGCCTACTTTACTCCAATGGCTGCGCAAGACGAATTCTCAAAATAGTTCAAGTCTTCACAGTAAAAAACTCCGCAACATCAGCGGAGTTTTTTTTGCACCTTTATGATTTCATATAAAATAGGTTTCTTGTGTTTGTTTAATTAATAATGCAGACTACTTAACGCTTTTTAACAAGTCAATCGTGCTGTTTAAAAGGTTAATATCGTCTTTGCGGGTTTCTGGCGCGGCCGCATTGATTTGCGCCACTTTTTCAACCAAAACCTGTTTACCTTTGGGCGTTATTTGATAATAAATCTCTTTGCGATTTTGAAAAAATCTAATACGCTCAATAAGCCCGTCCTTTATCATTCGCTTTGCAATAATAGCAAGGTTGCTTTTTGCGATGCCAAGATCCTCAGTAAGGGTTTTAGGGGAAACTTGGTCATACTTGCTTAGAATGAAAAGAATTTGAAAATCAACCAAAAACAGGCCGTTGCGTTTATTTTTACCTTCACACAATCTGTCAGCCAAAAGTTTTAAGCTTATAACGCTTTCAGCAAAAGAATAGTCCATCTCTCCCCCTCCTTTATTTATTACTTTATTATAAAAATATAATAAAATTTGTCAAGAATTTGGATTAAAATCTTGAAAATAGTGGTTGAATTTCGCCAAGTTCGCGGCCAAGTGCTACGTCAACAGGCTTAAACTCAAACTCAGTTATCCCCAAAATCTCGCGCAGTTTTGCGCAAGATTCGGGCATAATAGGCTCCATCAAAATTGAAAGGTTGGCTATAACGTACGCACAGGTTGCCATGGTGTTAGCAAACGCCGCCTCATCTTCTTTGGCCTGTGCCCACGGCTTTTGTTCATCATAATATTTATTAGTGTCGGCCACCAAATTCATAACACACTCAGCATATTTTTTAAACTCAATATGTTCAATAAGTTCGCTTGATTTTTCAAATACTTCTTTTACTTTTTGGCGGACATTTTCATCAATTTTGCCCACTGGGATACGCGTAAGCCCTTTAAATTTCAGCACGCGGTTTACAAGGTTGCCAAGTTTATTAACCACCTCAGTGTTATGTACGTTTTTATATAATTCGCTTGTGAAATCGGCGTCCTTTTTCTCTGGCCCATACGCAAAGAAATAATACCTTAAACTGTCAGTATTAAACTCATTTGCATACGAAAGCGCGCTCATATCAAAGCCCTTAGACTTGCTTATTTTCTCATTATTAAAGGTTAAATATTCGGCCGAAACCATAATGTCGGGGATAAAGAAATTATCTTTCGTGGCCATAAGCATAGCTGGCAAAAACAGCGAATGAAACGGAATATTATCTTTCGCGTGGCACATATAAATGCGCTTATCTGTTTTACTATCATTGCTCCAATAATCACGCCAATCAAGGCCGCGTTGCTCACACACTTTCATCGTGTCAGTAACATAACCCAAAAGCGCCTCCCACCAAACCCAAATCTTTTTGTCTTCAAACCCAGCGATAGGGATTTCAATGCCCCAGTCAAGGTCGCGCGAATAGTCACGATCCTGTAAGTCTGCAAGGTATTTTCGGGTTTCATTTATGCTGTTTGGGCGCCAAATATTCTCGTGGTCGTCAACTAACTTTTTAAGCTGATCTTTGAACGCAGTAAGTTTGAATACAAGCACGCGGTTTTCTTTCTGCACCGTCTTTCCGCCGCAAATTAAACACTTCGCGCCTTCAAGGTCTTTTTCGCTTGGCACGTGGCCGCAATCACAACTATCCGCCTTGGTGGTTTTTCCACAGTTAGGACAGATTATTTCAAGTTCGGTATCGGCCATAAACTTGTTGCACGTTGGGCAAAATGGCCTGATAAGACGATTTTCATAAAGATACCCATTGTCATAAAATTTGCGCGTAAATTCTTTCACTTTTTCTTTGTGATATGGGTCATACGTGATGTTATACATATCAAAACTGAAATTGAATTTTTTAAAGGTCTCTTTAAAATTCTCGTGGTATCTGTCAACAATTTCTTTTGGCGTAACACCCTCTTGTTTGGCGCGTATGCTTGGCTTTGTACCATCTGTACCGCCAACCATCAAAACATTATCGCCCTTCATGCGATGATAGCGCGCTAAAAGATCGCCCGCCAAAAGGCTTGAAACGTGCCCGATATGAAGGTTGTTATTAGCATATGGCCACGCCACACAAACGGTTATATTTCTTTTTTTGTCCATATTTTCTCCATTGAATTAATTATTTTTTAATTAATTATTAAATTATTTAAATGCATTGATTTATTTAAATAATTTTTTTATAGCAACTAAAAAAAGCCTATAGAGGCTTACTTATTTTCTAAATAATCATCATTAAGATCATCGACATTAATGTTAAGTTCATCATTATTTTCTTCATCATATACTTCTTCATATTCATCATAATCATCCTCAACTTGAATTTTTACTGTTGCATTACCTATTACCTCAATACCAAGTTCCTTTTCAATTTTTAAGTTAACAAGTTCTCCAATAATTTTAACATCAGTAACTGTAGGTTGTTTTAATGCATTAACAATGATTTCACTATTACTATCAATCTTACCATTATCCTTTATAGGAACATTTATAGCATCAGTATAAGAAAACTTTCTTGTTGTAACTGCTGTCTTTGTATCATTATCATAGGAATACCAAACATTTACATCAAATGAACCTGATACATTAACTTTTCCAAGATTATTAACTCCCTTGAAAGAATGGTTTATTACCCAGCATCCCAAAATAGTATTCGGAGTTTCATCACACTCTATGTCATAGGAACTTACTACCTTTTTCTTACATTTTCCTATTATTGCCTTAGTAACGATTTCTTTAAAGTTTGACATCATATCACCTTCCTAATGTAATGTATGCGGAATATGGGCAAAAGTTTCATAAAAAACAATGTAAAAAAACTGACAATCATCAAATGAATGCCAGTTTTAATTTAGTTAGAAAATAATACTTTTTCAGTTTTATAATCTTTAGAAATTAATATTATTAAAATAACGGAATAAATAATTGTAGATATAAACATCACTAACATAAACATAATATCATTTTTTCCAATAGTTTGACAAAAAATCATTTTTAAAAATGTTGCATGATTAACAATTGGTATTAATGACAAAGTTAAGTTCATTTTTATTCCAAGTGTATCTAAAATCATAGGTATCATTGTAAACAAACTAACTGGTGTTAATGAAGATTGAGCTTCTTTATAAGATTTTGTTTTACTAGCAATAAATATGCATAGTCCACTTACAAATATTGAAAAAGTAAACATTATTAAAAGTCCCATTGTAATAGTCGAAAAGTTAAAATTTAAAATTGCCTCATTATATATATTAAACATTTTACTTGCAATTATAAAGGAAACAACAGTTAATACTATACTGATAATCGAAGTAATTAAACAAGATATTACAATTGACAAGTATTTACCAATAATAAGTTCTTCATTTTTAATAGGAAATGTTAATATTGTTTCTAATGTTCCCCTTTCCTTTTCACTTGCTATTATATCAGTTGCTGTATAAATAGCGGTTAAAGAAATTGCCATTACAGCAAAAATAAATCCCATTGTTACAATCGTATTAATTAAATCATCAGATCCTGATAAATTAACATAGTTATATGTAATATTTTTATAAACTTTATTGAAATCAGCACCAATTTCTGATAAATAATTTTGAGCTAAATAATCATTATAATTACTTAGAAAATTAGCAAAATAATTACTTGCAAGACTACTATTTTTAGTTTTATCATTTACATAAATATCGTAATTCTCATTAGTTTTTATTACATATGCATCTATTTTATTTGTTTCATATGCTTTTTGCATATCATCTTTATTTTCATAATACTTTATTTCTAAGTTTTCACTAATCAAGTTTTTTTCAATATCATTTAAATTATAGTTAATTCCAACATAATATTTTTCGTTTTCATTTGTATTCATTAATTTGTCATACACATAAGAGAAGATAAAGATAAAAAGTGGTATCATAATTGGTGTAATAAGCATCATCATAAGGGACTTTTTATCCCTTAATATGGTTCTTAATTCTTTTTTTATTGTGATAAATACATTATTCATTTTCTTTACCTCCGATTAAAGCAAAAAATGCCTCTCTTAAATTACCAGTTTTAGTTTCTTTTTCAATTGATTTTGGCGTTCCCGTTTTAATTATTTTTCCTTTGTGAATTAATATTACTCTATCACAAATATTTTCTGCTTCCTCCATGTAGTGAGTTGAATAAATAATGCCTTTTCCTTTTGCTTTTTCCTTTTTTATAAACTCTAATATGGTTTGACTTAAAATAATATCAAGCCCAGTAGTGGCCTCATCTAAAATGTAATACTTAGGATTATGTAAAGCACATCTTGCTAAACCAACTCTTTGAGTTTGGCCTGTAGATAAATTTTCAATTCTTTGATATAAGAAGTTTGTTAAATCAAATTCCTTTGCAATATTTTTTATTTTTTTATCTATTTCAACTTTCGGAATATCGTAATACTCAGCACACATTTCTAATAACTCGTATGCAGATAAATCTTTGTATAATTTAGTATTACCGCTTAAAAAGCCAATTTCCTTTTTTATTACAATTTCGTTTTTATCATAAGAGTAATCATCAATAATAACATCACCTTCACTAGGTTTCATTATGCTAGTTATCATTCTAAGTAAAGTAGTTTTACCAGCTCCATTTGGCCCAAGTATTCCTAGAACTTCACCAGGTTTAGCCTCAAAACTAATATTATTTACCGCTAAAAAAGTTTCTTTTTGTTTTTTATTAATATTTCTTTCAAATTTTTTACTTAAATTTTTTACCTCAATCATATAAATATCCTTTCAAA
>USTX01000031.1 GCA_900557655.1 uncultured Eubacteriales bacterium | reverse complement strand
AGTGACACGGGCGAAGACAAGATGGTTTTAAGCGCTATCCGTGAGAACAAAGAGGTGCTTGACATCGCCAAAGAATACACCGAGTTTTTTAAGCGCGATTGTGACGAGCTTAACATCAAATGGCCGCAAATTGTTGTTCCGGCGACCGATTGTATTGACGAATACATCGCTATTATTTCGCGTTTACTTGAAAAGGGTTTTGCCTATCTTAGCAATGGAAACGTGTATTTTGACACGTCAAAACTTAAAAACTATTATCGTTTTGGCAACCAGACCGAGGAAGACTTGGTTGTTGGCGCGCGCGAGAATGTAACCGAAGACGTTGGCAAGCGCAACAAAAACGACTTTGTTTTGTGGTTTACTAAGTCTAAGTTTGAAAACCACGCGCTTAGGTGGAACAGTCCGTGGGGGACGGGGTACCCAGGGTGGCACTTAGAGTGCTCAGGCATTAACCTTAAATACCTTGGCGAGTATCTTGACATTCACTGCGGCGGGGTAGACAACAAATTTCCGCACCACACCAACGAAATTGCCCAAACCGAAAGTTTTACGGGGCACGAATGGTGCAAACTTTGGTTTCACGTTGAACATCTTAACACAACAACGGGCAAGATGAGCAAGTCAAATGGCGATTTCTTGACGCTTTCAAAACTTAACCAAATGGGGTACAGCCCGATGGTTTATCGCTATTTCGTGTTGCTTTCGCACTATCGAAAACAATTGGTTTTGTCTACCGAGGCGCTTGACACGGCGAAATCGGCCTATGAAAAACTGACAAAACGTATTGCGGCCATAAAGAACGAGGGCGCGGTTGACGCGGCGGCGTTTGCTAAGTTTGACGCGCAGTTTAAAGACGCGATAGGCAGCGACCTTAACACGTCGCGCGCAATAACAACTCTGCTTGACGTGATTAAAGCTGATATTAATGGTGCAACCAAAATTGCGCTTATTAAAAGCTTTGATAAGGTTTTGGCGCTGAACTTGGCGTATTTTATCGGCAGGCAAACTGTTGAGGATAACGCGCAGGTTGACGTTGACGCTAAAACTAAGTCAAAAATCGAGGCCTTGATTGAGGAGCGTAAACAGGCCAAACTTAACAAAAACTATGCGCGTGCCGACGAAATTCGAAACGAGGTTGCGGCTTTGGGCTTTGACCTTATTGACACCAAAGAGGGCACAACTTTTAAGAAAAAATAAAAAAGGAGAAGTTTATGGATAACAAAATTAAACTGGGAATAATAATCAACGCGGTTTTTGCGGCGCTTATTGTGGCTGCGTGTATATGCTGGTTGACTGTTCGCCATATATAACCAAAACCATTGCAAGCGTTCTTTTTGTTTTGTGTGGCGCGTTTAACCTGTATTTTGTTTTGGGCGTGCTTGCGCGCAAAGCGAATTGGCTGTTTTGCGTGATGCTGTTTGCGGGGTTGGTGTTTGCCTGTGCGGGCGACATCCTGCTTATTGACCATTTTGTTTTGGGCGCGCTGTTCTTTGGGCTTGGGCACATTCTGTTCTTTATGTCATTCTGCTTTTTAACGGGCTTTAAAATTCGCGACCTTTTGATAGGCACGGGCATTTTTGTTGCGGTCTTCTTACTTATTGAACTTTATAAAGGCTTTAACTTTGGCGGGATGAAAACGCTTGCGGTTGTGTATGCGCTTATCATTTCACTTATGCTTGGCAAGGCGATTTCAAACGTGTTTGAGCCTAACCATCGCGCGGTGAATATCGTTATCGCTGCGGGGGCGCTGTTGTTTTTTATATCCGACTTTATGTTGTTGTTTCACGTATTCGGCAGTGGGGCGCTTGTTTTTGACATCATTTGTTTGGTTACATACTATCCGGCCGAATTCATCTTGGCGCTTTCAATTTTTGTTGCCTCGTGCCTAATCACCACTCCTCGCCGCACTCAGTTTTCAAAGCGCAAAACTGAAAAATAACGAATTCGAGGATGAAAAATAGTATTACAACTAATTGTAATGACATAAGATTTTTAAAAAATTTTTGAAAAATTAAAGAAATTTTGTTGACAAGCTGAATGAATTGAATATACTAAATAAAAAAAGATAAGGAGAGAAACTTTATGTTTAAGCGTATCAATAATAACGTAAATGAAACTTTAAACGCACAAACTGTGGGTTTCTTTTCGTTGTTGTAATTTTTTAAATTTTTGATGATTACACCTTCCTGAAACCGCAGGAAGGTGTTTTTCTTTATAAAAATAAAAAGGAGGAATTTTAATATGCTAACGAATGCCGTAGCGGGCGAAGCAGATAATAATGGCAATCGCCAGCATTTAAGAGGATAAAGGGCAGTCTTCTTAAATGCTTAAAATTTTTGCCCTAAATTTTTACATTTAAGGAGATTAAAAAAATGAAATTTATAAAAGAAAAATATATGCCTATGCAGGCACAAGAAAAACAAAAAGCAATTAAGCTTATTAAAGATGAATTTGAAAAGAGGTTGGCGTCAGCCCTTGAACTTTCGCGAGTTAGCGCACCAATGGTGGTAACGCGTGAGTCTGGATTGCAAGATGATTTAAGTGGGGTTGAAAGGCCAGTTTCTTTCGACATAAAAAAAGATGGGGCTGTTCTTGAAATCGTGCAGTCACTTGCAAAATGGAAAAGATTTGCACTTTTAAAATATGGTTTCAAGCCTCATACTGGGCTTTATACGGATATGCACGCAATAAGACGAGATGACAAGGTTGACGCGACGCATTCTATTTTCGTTGACCAATGGGATTGGGAAAAAGCAATTTTAAGAACGGATAGAACTTTAAAATATCTCAAAGAAACAGTGCAAAAAATTGTTGATGCGATTTTTGAAACTGCCAAGACACTAAAACAGCAAGGTATCGATGTGCCAGAAATTGAGAAACAAGTATATTTTATTTCAAGCGAAGAACTATTAAAGATGTATCCAACTTTAAGCGCCAAACAGCGAGAGTATGAGATAACCAAGCGCTTTAAAACAGTATTTATTACCCAGATTGGCGACATTCTTTCAAGCGGTGAGCCGCATGATTTACGCGCGCCAGACTATGACGACTGGCAACTTGATGGCGACCTTTTGGTGTATCACGAGGTTCTTGATTGTGCGCTTGAACTTTCAAGTATGGGTATTCGTGTTGACAAAAAGGCTATTTTAATGCAACTTAAAAAGGCTGAGGCAGAGGATAGACTTGAATACGCCTACCATAAGGGCATTATTGATGAAACGTTACCACTTTCAATCGGTGGCGGAATTGGCCAAAGCAGGCTTTGTCAGTATTTATTAAAGCGTGCGCATATTGGTGAAGTACAGGCTAGTTATTGGGACGAAGAAACACGTAAAATGTGCGCCGAGTTTGATATAGATTTGCTATAAATAAAAAATTGATTGACAGAGAGGGGCGGCTTGGATATATTTAGATTAACAATTGCAAAGGAGGGGTTTTGTATGGAATTGAATGAAAAGTGGGCGGATAGAGCGCAGTTTGACGAGTTTCAAAAAAGAGAGAAGGTGCTTTTTAACAGTGGCCTTGCGATTATCAACTATGTTGATGACACGGATGAGCGTTGGGTGTATAAAACGCCCGAGTGCGTGGCGCTTAAAGAGTACCGCGATATGGATCCTAAAAAAGAGACGGCCGAGTTTTTGATGAAAAAGTCAAAAGAAGTGCTTGACGGGGTTTATCGCCTTGTTGACCAGATTGGTCGCGAAAAGTTTAGTATTCAAGACGATGGGTCGGTGTATTACGAAATGCATATAAAGCCCGCCGCTCGCAAAACTAACAGAACGCAATACAAAAGCAACTTGGTTGGCTTTATTACTGTTGACAAGGCCACCAACACGGCATCCCTTAAAATCGAGCAAGAGTAGGGTGCGCGCTTTGTGGAGTTAGGTTGAAATAGCCAAATATGTATGCAGGGGTTTTTATGGAAAATAAGATTGAATTAACGCCGTTTCAATACGTGTCGCATTGGTGGATAATGCGAATGAAGGGGTTTGTTGAAGATGTAATCAAAGTTGGATATAGCACTGACGAAGGGGTTGAGTTTACCCAATTCTTTGATTGTTTGGGCGAAGAGCATTGGCGGGCGTTGTATCTTAAATTAACGCCGATGATTGAGGCTGAGTATAACAAAAATGGCAAATTTGAACAGTCAACAAGATGTAGGGTAAATGAGCGTTATACTTGTCACAGCAAAATAAACGAGATGTTGAAATCGATTATCCATCTTGATATCCCAGACGCAACATTGAATGCAAAAGGGGATTTAACAAAAACGGTTTCTCTTGTTGCGTCAAACGGGAAGCCCACTGTGTATATTTTTAACACCGACGATGCAGATAAAATTGTCTGGAAGGCCGACCTAAACGTAGAAAAAGATTTTATCTTAACTGGCGACAAATCTTTACAAACCGAAGGAAAATCAATATAAACAAAAAAGACATTCAAATCAAGTTTTGAATGTCTTTTACTTTTGGTGCCGAAAGCGGGACTTGAACCCGCATGAAGTTTCCCTCGCACGATTTTGAGTCGTGTGCGTCTGCCATTCCGCCATTTCGGCACGGAATAATATTAAGTTTACATCTTGGCCGTGCAGGTTGCTGTTTTGGCAGCCCTTTCGGTCATTCCTCTTGCAAAATGGGGTCGCTCTTGCTTATGGCAAGCTCCCGCATTTATGCAAGACGCTCCGCCGCGCTGAATCGTGCACTGCACGCGCTTGGCTCTGCGTCCATTCCGCCATTTCGGCTCGTCGCAATGCAAGCTCATTTATTGGCCAGCCTTACTAACGTAAGTGTGGCCTTAGTTATCGCTTGATTGCTCCTCTTCGCCTGCAAATTTTATACTAAAATTTTTGGCGAGCACGCTTGCGCGTGGATTAAAGCGGCCTAACTTTTAATTGGTAAGCACGTTCGCTCGGTAGTTTATTCGCAAAGTTATTCAGCAGGAATAGTGTAACACAAAGTTAGGGGATTTGCAAGGGATTTTGAGAAAAATCAAAAAATATATTGAGGGATAGCGGGAAAATAGTTTGAAAAATTAGCGGTTTGGGGTATAATTATTTTGATAAAATGACAAAAGTAGCGATTGGGCGAAAAGGGCTTTTTGACAATGTTGTGTAAAAGAAACTGCTGGGGCGGTTAAAGAGTTTGATAAGGTGAGGGGCGTATGAAAAAGTTTAAGTTGATTGTTATTGAGGGTACTGACGGCTCGGGCAAGCAGACGCAGGCGAAGATGCTTAAAGAGCGGCTTGAACGTGAGGGAAGAAAGGTTGTAAGTTTGTCTTTCCCGAATTATGCAAGCGCTTCAAGTGCGCCCGTTAAGATGTATTTGGGCGGCGAGCTTTGTGACACGCCTGAGGAGTTTGATGCGTATCAGTCGTCGGCGCTGTTTATGGTTGACAGGCTTTGTACGATGACGCAACTGGTTAAGTCTATCGAGCCCGAAACCATCATTGTTTTGGACAGATACGTTGAGTCTAACGTTATTCATCAGGGCGCGAAACTGAGCGGCGCGGCGCGAGATAGGTTTGCTAAGTGGCTGCACAAAACGGAGTATGAAACGCTTAAACTGCCTAAGCCTGACCTTGTTTTGTTTCTTGACCTTCCGTTTGAAATAAGCCAAAAACTTGCGGCGTCTAGGGCGGAGTTAAAGGCGGGCACTAAAAAAGACATTCACGAGGCCGACGCGCACCACCTTAAAACGGCGTATGACACGGGCAAATATTTTGCTAAAAAGTTTAAGTGGACGCAGATTACGTGTGAAGAAAACGGCGTCATTAAGTCGCGTGAAAAAATTGCGGACGACGTGTTTTGTGAAGTTGAAAAGTTGGTTTTAACCCAAAAGTAAGGAATAATTTGTCGGGGCGAAAGTAATAATGAAAGGTGATTTTAAAAAGAATTTGCTGCCATCAATAGTTGGCATTGCGCTGTGTGTGATTGTTTTCACGGCGGGGTTTTTAGGGTTGATTTCTTCTAACCTGCGCAATAAAAAGGTAAACGCGGGCGCGTATGATTATCTGCGGGCGGCGTCGATGAATTCGGCCAGTCTTGACGCGTCTACCAGCCAACTTGTTGACGTGGGCAAAACTGACACAAGCGAATACATTGCTAACATTTTTGTTTCAAATGAGCGCAATCACCGCACCAGTGCAAGCGAAAATTGGACGCTTGCGCTTGCAAGCCTGCTTATTTGCACGTTTATTTTGGCCTTAGCGTCGCTTTCGATTGACGTTTTAAGAATGTTTAGTTTCTATAAGTCGCGGGTTGATAGACTTAATATTATTTTAAAAGCCGCGTTTTTGGCGCTTAGTATTGGTGTTTCAATCTGCGTTGCGGGGCTGTGTGGCGCGCTGCCAGAGGGGCTTAAAGCGCTTTTTGGTGTTGGGTATTCGTGCGTCGTTTTGCCAATCGTGGCTTCGCTGATGGTTGTTAACGCAATTGTTACGGCGGTTTTAAATAAAAATGAAAGCAAAAAGTATGACGCGCTAAATTAAAGTATATTGCAAAATGAGGAGAGAAATTTGGATAAAAAACTTATTATAATTGATGGCAACAGCGTGTTTTATCGCTCGTTTTATGCACTGCCTCTTTTGACGAATATAAACGGCGAGTATTCTAACGCGATATACGGCTTTGCGAACTCTATCATTAAGATTATAACCGAGATGAAACCTACGCACATCGTTGTTGCGTTTGACGTTTCTAAGCACACGTTTAGAAACGAAATTTTTTCGGCTTACAAGGCGACGCGTGCGCCGATGCCTGCGGAACTGGCCAGTCAAATCGCGGGGCTTAAAGAGATGCTTAGTGCGATGGGTATAAAAATGCTTGAAAAAGAGGGACTTGAAGCCGATGATATCATAGCCACGATTGCCAAAAGGTTTGACGTGCCAACGGTTATTGTGACGGGGGATAGAGATAGCTTTCAGCTTGTTGACGGGTCGACCAGCGTTTGTTTTATGCGCAAGGGCGTAAGCGAATTTATTTTGATGACCGATAAAAACCTTAAAAAAGAGTATGGTGTTGAGCCGTGGCAGGTGGTTGACCTGAAAGCGCTGCAAGGGGATACGGCCGATAATATCCCCGGTGTTGCGGGTGTTGGGCCAAAAACGGCTACGATGCTTATTGAAAAATACGGGTCGCTTGATAACGTGTACGCGCACGTTGACGAGATTGCGGGCAAACTTGGCGAAAGGCTTAAAGAAAGCAAAGAAATGGCCTATCTTTCACAGAAACTGGCCACAATTAACACCGCGGTTGACGTTAAATGCGCGCTTGAAGACTGTACATTTGACTATCCGTTTAATGCG